>DASXEW010000002.1 GCA_036489885.1 Candidatus Baltobacteraceae bacterium | reverse complement strand
CCTGAGCACCGCCACCAACGGATACTCACAAGTCTGTATCGCGACGATCGGCGCCACGGGTGCCGCCGTCACGTTTACATACGACGGCGTCGGAATCACGTCGGGTATCTCAATTGGTACGGTTGACGTCGGCGTTACGTCATATGTCAAAATAACGCAGTACGTGAGTGCGGCTTCCAACCCGAACAACCCAGCCTTCACGGTCCAGGACGGAGCGATCGAAGGCGCGGTCATTCAGATCGGAATCCAATCCACGAACACCCAGACCTTGCGGCTTTCCAACGTTAACGTTGCGGGCTCCATCGGAACGGGCTCCGGAACGCTGGCGGCGGAAGACGCAATCGGTCAGATCGACTACGCGTTGAACCAACTGCTGACGCAGCGCGCGTTGCTCGGCGCCGTGATCAACCGGTTGAACGAAGACGAAGACAACAACAACATCGCTTCGGTCAACCTGACGGCCTCGGCCTCGAATATCACCGACCTCAACGTCGCAGGGGCGACCACCGAATACACCAAGCTTCAACTCTTGGTGCAGGTCGGAACGTCGGTTTTGGCGCAATCTAACGCCAACGCGGACTCCGTCTTGGCTCTGTTCAGGTAGGGATCTACCAAGAACGAGGGGCGGGCCCGCTGAGGCGGGCTCGCCCGTCGGTCCCGAAAGGAGGCGGTTGACGACATAAAAGCCCACGGATAAAACTGAATAAGATCTTTTCGCAACATCTTTAGGAGGATGTTCCGTGCTCGTACTGCGGGCGCGGATCAAGGAGGAAAAGATAATATGCCAGGAATTGGTGGCCTCTCTATTGCTACCAACCTACTTGCCAATGCCGTCACGCTCGACCTGAATCGCAACCAGGATCGGCTTCAGACGGTAGTAACGCAACTTTCGAGTGGTCTCCGGATCAACACGGCCGCAGATGATCCCTCGGGATTGGCAATCGCGACTCGCTTAAACGCACAAGCTCAAGCGTTCGATACGGCGAGTCAAAACGTCCAGGACATGAACAACGCGGCGACCGTAGCGGACGGCGCTCTGCAGACCGAGACCGACATTCTGCAGCGCATTCGCAACCTAGCAGTTGAAGCGTCCTCAGACGTTACGTCGGACAACGACAAGTTGAGTCTGCAAGCGGAAGTCTCGCAGCTATTGCTCGAGGTCAACCGCATCTCGCAAGACACCAACTTCAATGGAGCATATCTGCTGAGTGGCTCAAATGAGGGCTTCACGCCGCAGATTAACTTCAACGCGGTTATCTACTCGAACTCGGTTCTTGGCGCAGCGTCAGGCACTCCGGGCGTCAATAACCTGCTCATCGCGAGTACGACGTACTCGGTGACGAACAACACGTCACTGGACGGGACGCTCGAACTGCAAGTCGCACAATTGGGTCCGACACAGCAGGGCGTCATCTTCTCGTTCCTGAGCACGGCAACGAGTGGGTATCAGCAAGTCTGCATCGCGACGGTGTCCGGCGGCGCGACAGTCACCTTCACGTACGACGGCGTCCAAGTCACCACCGGTATCTCGATCGGTACGGTTGACGTCGGCGTCACGTCATATATCAAGGTCACCCAGTATGTCAGCGCAGCTTCTAATCCGAATAGCCCCGCGTTTACAATCCAAGACGGGGCAGACGAAGGGGCGGTGATCCAGATCGGAATCCAAGCTACCAACACCCAGACACTTCGTCTTTCCAACATCAACGTCGCGGGCTCTATCGGTACGGGTTCCGGGACGCTGGCAGCGGAAGACGCGATCGGGCAAATCGACTACGCCCTAGACCAGCTCCTCAATCAGCGGGCACTCCTCGGTGCCACGGTCGTCCGGCTGAACGAGGACGAGGACAACAACAACATCGCCGCGGTCAATCTGACCGCGTCGGCGTCGAACATCACGGACCTCAACGTCGCAGGGGCGACGACCGAATACACCAAGCTGCAAATCTTGGTGCAAGTTGGTACCTCGGTTTTGGCGCAAGCCAACTCGAACGCCAACTCGGTTTTGCCGCTCTTTCGGTAACATCTCGGTGACCGCACCCGGGGCTTCCACGTCGACGGATAGCCCGTAAAGGGGTAGGAGCCGGAGCGGGCCCGCTGAGGCGGGCCCGCTTGCTCCGTCTCAAGCCGGCGGCCGCGGCTTCCGATGAATCTATGAGAGAGGTTCATCATGGCCACCGATTCGTCACGCCCCGCAGAGGCCGAAGCGCCGACCCTGCTTTTTGGTATTCCGCAGCCGCCTGACGAGCATCAGCAGCTTCCTGAGGGGATCAGCCTGTGCATGATCGTCAAGAACGAGGAGCGCTTCCTCGAAGCGTGCCTTCGCAGCGTCGAGGGGATCGTCGACGAGATCAACATCATCGATACCGGCTCGACGGACCGGACGCTGGAGATCGCGGCCAAATTCGGCGCCAGAATCGAGCACCGCGAGTGGCGTAGCGACTTCTCATGGGCCCGCAACGAGGCGCTCGGGATGGCGACCAAGCGCTGGACGCTGGTTCTGGACGGCGATGAAGAGATCGCTCCCGAATCGCGCCGGCGGCTTCTCGACTTGCGGACGGTCCCGTCATTCCTGACGGTGCTCTACTGCCGCATTCATAACGACACGACCGAGTACGGTGCGTCGACGATGATGTCGCACAGCCTTCCGCGCATCTTTCCGACGACGTCGCGCATCCGCTATCGCGGCCTGATTCATGAGACGCTCGTCGTCGATGAAGGTGAGACGAAGGCGACCGCCGTCATCTCGCCGATCCGCATTCTGCACCGGGGCTACACGCTCGAGATCATCGGCGCGAAGAAGAAGGACGATCGCAACGCGCCTCTCTTGGAGCGCGCGACGATTGAAAATCCTGAAGACTCATTCTCTTGGTTCAATTACGCGAACTACTTGCTGGGCCACGATCAGTACGACGAGGGCATCAAGACCATGGAACGCATGGTCGAGATGGAGCGCGGCAAGGACATGCGCGGCTACATTCCACTCGGCTACGTGTTCTTGGCGGGAGCCTACGCCTCTCAGCGCAACGATTTCGAGCGCGCTTTGGCGACGATTGACGAATGTCTGGAGCGCGCGCCCGGCTACGTTCTTGCGATCTATTGCAAGGCCGAGATCTTAGCGCGAGCCGGACGATTTGAGGACGCGCGCGAGTGGTTCAAGAAAGCCATCGCAACCAAAGGACTCGAAGATCGATACAGCGTCGTCGACGAAGAAATTTCGCTCTGGAAGGCGCAATCCAATATCGCCGCCACGTACTTGAATGAGAACAAGTTCGAAGAGGCGATTCCCTGGCTCGAAGAAGCCCAGCGCAACAAGCCCGACATTTGGATGGTACAGGAGCGCCTGGCGTGGGTCTTCGAGACCTGCAAACGCTACTTCGATGCTGAGATCGTGCTTCGCGGAGCGTTCGAACGCGAGAAGAACGACCAAACCATCACGGCCTATGTAAATTATCTCGTGCGCCGTCAGCGCATGACACGCGCGCTCGAAGTGATTGAAGAGGCGCTCGAGCGCGTCGACGAGCAAATGACTTCATCGCTTAACGTTGCCGCAGCGATTATCGTGCGGCGTGCCAAGTCGGCCGATCCGGTGCCGTATCTGCGTACGGCGCTAGAGCGCGCTCCCGGGAACGGGCTTGCGCTGGGGATGCTCGAGGAAATCTATCGCGAGCAGGGAGACGAGGTCGCCGTAGCGCGGTTGCGGCGCGACGAATTCGAAGCGCCGCTCGTTGCCGCGGACGATTTCTTGCGGCGCTCGCATCGCCTATTGGAAGAGGGGCGCGTTGCGGAAGCAGCCGTCGTCGCCGAAGAAGGGCTGATTAAATCCCCGAACAACGCCGCTTTGCGATTCAATCTCGGCCTCGCGCTCGCGCAGGTCGATGGCGAGACGGATCGCGCAATCCACATGCTCGGAATGGCGCGAATCGGTGAACGGAGAGTCGTCGAGACGGCAACCTTCTTGCGCGCATCGCTTATGGAGCGCAAAGGAAACCTCGACGACGCCCTCCGGGTTCTCGACGAAGTCTTCGGAGAGGCGCCGGTTCATGAGGACGCGCTCCTGTTACGTGCGCGACTCCTCGAGGCTTTGGGACAAATGCTTCCCGCCGAAACGATGCTGCGTTCTGCGATGGGGGTGGGACGCAAGCGCGTTGGCGTCGAGCTCGCAGCCTTGATGTTGCGGCAAGGCCGCTATGCGGAAGCCAGCGGCGTGGCCAGCGAGGCAATGGCGACGGCCTGACATGGACGTTGCGGTCCTGTTTCTCGGTGCGCCGAACCTCTCGTCACGACGAAGCGTTCCGCGCGACATGCCGGTGTTCGAAAGCAGTCCGGAAAACGTGCTTGCCGCAGTGGCTGCAGTCGATGCACGGCAGCTGCTGGTCGTGGAGCCACAAGGTTACGCCGGACCCAACACATATGCAGCCGCACTGAGCCTCAACGCCGACGGTGGAATCCTCGGCGGCTGCCAGCTCGAGGCGGACGGCACTCGGCGCTTTGGTGCGGTTTTCGCTTCGGTCCGATTCGGACCGTATGATGTCGAGCCGTTCCCTCTTATCGATCCGCGCGGAAAAAATGCTTTGCAGCAGCCGCAGCGTAACGCGATCGACGTCGTTTGCCCGGGAGTCTATCTCGTCGATCGTGCCGCTCTCATCGAGGTCGGCGGAATCGATCCGAAGCTCGAGACACCGTGGCGGGTCTACGATCTGTGCATGCGCATGCGAGCCACCGGTAAGAGCGTGCGCTGGGATCCACGCCTAACGTTTTCCGTGGAGATCGGCGTCGTTCGCCCCATCGAGGCGGTCGACCGCCGGAATTTCATTCGCCGCTGGAGCAACGCGCTCGCGCCGCGTTTCGATCTGGAAACTCCCGTACGCGGCGCAATTCGACGAACGGTGCGGACGGCACTGGGCCAACGCGAGGTCGTCATGGTCGCGTTGCCGGCGACGGAAGTCATTCTTTACGGCGACGGTCCGCTTTCGCCGAACGCGCTTCGCTCGACGATACGCGCACAGCGCGTCAGCATTACCGATGCACGCGGTGAGGATCCGCGTTCGATGAAGGCGTTGCGCGATGCGCTCGGCTCGCGCGCCGATCGTTATGTCGCGCTTGTCGACTCCACCAAAACGCCGCCTGCCGGTTGGCTCGAGCGGATGCTCGTCCAGCTAGAGTCACGGCCGAACGTTCGCGGCGTGCGCGAGGAAAGTTGCGCACTGCTGGCCGTCTCACGCATTCCGTTTGATATGAACCCGCCGCAGCACGAAGCTTCGGTGGTGCGCGCCGTTGACCGATTGCTCGGACCGCGCGCGCCGGCCGGTCGAAAGCTCTCGATCGTCATGGTTGCGCATGCGCGTGCCGACATTCACCGCACGTCGTTTGAAGGTATCTATGGCGGTCAGCTGGATGTCGATTACCATGCGGTGGTTAGCGCCGCGAAGCCCGACGTGATCGCACTTTTGAAAGCGCATGCGACGCTCGACGTGCTCGTCGACGAGTCGCGCGGCATGGCCAAAGGCATCAACACCGCGTTGGCGCGCTCGACCGGCGAGATCGTCATCGTCATCGGCGACGATTTCTATCCGCCGCCCGGCTGGTTCGACATCGTACGCGAAGCATTCGGGCTCAGGCCCGAGATGGGTATGCTCGGGTTCAGCTCTGTTTTCGTCCAAGGCTCGCAGTGCGTCGATCTGGCGTATGCAGACATCAAAGCGTTCAAGGCGCTCGCGGAGCAACGCCGTGCAACGATGGCACGCGATGCAAAATTGACGGACGGTCTTACAGCACTCGATTTCGCGATCGATGCGCGTGCGCTCAAGTCCGTCGGTGGCTTCGATCCGAAACTCGGCGCGGGACGCTTTGGGGTCGAAGACTTGAGCCTGCGCGTCCGGCGTGCCGGATACGAAGTATATGTTGCCGACGATCTGTTTCTGCATCACTTCGAGCGTGAGATGGCCGAAGCGTTGCTGGGCGATCCGCAAGATGAAGCGCGCAACGCACGCATCTTCAGTGACAAGTGGAAGACGCGGCCGGATTACGTTCCGGCTCGCGACGCCGTAGCGCTCGCATGAGATATCACCTGACGCACCATGAGCTCGCGATCTGCTTCGGCAGTGCGCCCATTGCGGAGATCGCAGCCCCCGAGACGCTCGTCGCGGCGCGGTTCGAGCCGGTCTTGCGTGGTGACAAAGGCAGCGCGACGCTCGATCTGCACTTTTCGCGCGAAGGCAAGCACGCGAGCGTGGCGTGTATCGTCGTTGACGTTGCGATGCTCGAAGCACGCGAACGCGATCCGCTCGTATGGCCGGAATCGATTCGTTCATCCGGTATCGACGACGCCGCAATTGCTGCGCGCGTCGAGCCCTGGCTCGCGGAGCTGCTCGCGCAGGGAAGTTGTACGCGCGAAACCTGGAAGATATTCGGTGACGAATCGGAAGAAGCGCGCTTCATGCGCGCGCGCGAGGCCGGTTTCCTCGGTGCCGCGCCGCTCGAAGACGTCGCGCGTCGTGCCGCACCGTTTGTCTACGCACGGCGGCTCATTCGCAGCCGCGACGTCGTGATCGCTTCACGCGACGCTGCCCTTGGAGCGACGTTGCTTGCGAGTTATGCGCGCCGCGTACGGATCGAGGGCGACGACGCTCTCGGGATCGCGTGGTACGGACCGGCGATCGAACCGGCGGATTCCGACGTCCTGATCGTTGACGGCGAGCATCGTGCAAATTCCGAGGCACGTGAAGCCCGCGTCGTGATCGACCTGGATTGCGCGAGCGACGGTTTCCGCATCGCGGTTGCGGAGTCGATTCCGCTCGATAGTCTCCTCGATTTCACGCAGATCTCCGGCGCTGATTCAGCCTTCTCAGTCGAGGTACGTTCGCCGCGGTCGCTGCCCGAGCCGAATTTGCCCGCACGCGACGCGGTCGGCGGTTCGACTGGGCGAATTCTGTTCGTGCTGCGGCGCGGCGCGCGACGATTCGGCGGCGCCGACGTCGATCACGCCGAGGCGATCGCGAGTGCGATGCGTGACGAAGGCTTTACGGCTGGCGTCGTTGATGATTTGAACGAGATCGCGGAGTTCCAGCCCGATCTAATCCACGCGATCGGACTCGCGGATGCGGGCGCAGCAGCTGCCGCTCAGCGTGCGGCCGCATCGCGCGGCATTCCCTTCGCAATCCATCCCTTGTACGATGCAGCCGGACTTGGCGGATACTGGGGCGCGACGGTGACGCCGTATTGTTATCGTTTCAACCAAGATGAAGCCAGCGTTGCGCATCTGCTCGGACTGATGCGGGATCGGCGGCTTGCGCTCAACGAGATCGTTTGGGGGATGCCGTTTCATCCGACCAACGCACGTTGGGAAGATGAGGTTCGTGCGGTGCTTCGCGCCTCCGATGCCATCTACGTTGGTGGCGACGACGAGCTCGAGGCGATTCGAAACTTCGGCGTTCAGACCGAAATCTTCAGCGTTCCACCGCCCGTTATGCCGGCATTAGAGGCGGCCGCGATCGACGCGCTCGTCGGCAGCGAACCGTACTTGTTGCTGCACGCGCCGTTCGAGTCGACGCAAAATCAAATTCAAGCCGTTCGCGCAGCGCAGATCGCCGAGCTTCCACTCGTACTCGCCGGACCGATAGCAGACGCGGGATACGCCTCGCTCGTGCGCTCCTTCGCCGGCGACCGGACGGTCGTCTTGGGCGAGCCGGACGCCGCGACCCTCGAGGGTCTTTATCGCGGGGCAGCGGTTTACGTCGACGTCGCTTGGGTTGGTTGTGGACTCGCGCGTGCCGCTCGAGCGGTTTCACGAGGCGCGGGCCTGGCGATCTCAGCGCGGCTTCCGGCCGTCGATCTCGGCGCCGGTGAATTTCTCTGCGTCGTCGATCCTGGGGATGTCGAAAGCATCGCGCGAGGTTTTGGTAATGCTTGGTACCGCCGTCAGGAAGAAGCTGGGAAATTCGAGGGAATTCGCGCGGGTTTCAGCGAGCGAGCTGACGTGCGCGAGGTCACACGCTCCATCGTCGTCGGGTACGTCCAGGCTCTCGAACGGCGGGAGCAACTCGTTGCGCTGTAAAATGTAGATGCAGCCTGTCCGATATATCTCTAGGAGGGACCCTTTTTTACATGGACGTGTTCAGGCTGAATTTCCTATTTACGCTCGGAGGTCCTAACTAATGTCAGGACTTTCAGGCGTCGGCTCATCTACGAGTTCGACCCAGACCGGAACGCTCGGCAACGCTGCGCCGATTTCGTTCCCCGGTATCGCTTCGGGTATCGACTACAACGCAATTATCGAGAAGTTGACCTCGCTCACGCTGGCACAAAACCAGCCGTTGACTGCCGAGAGCAGCACGCTCGCGTCTGCAAACAAAGAGCTACTCAAGATCAGCGGGTTGGTCCAACAGGTCCAGCAAGCGATCATGCAGCTCGGCGATCCCTCCCTGTTCAATTCGTTTGCTGCGACCGTTAGCAATGGGGCCTTCGCATCGGCGCAACAGATTTCGGGCCAGACGCCTCAGCCCGGCACGACGACGATTCTGTCGCAAACGCTTGCGACCTCGACGCAGCTCTCGAGCGACTCGGCGGCGAACAAGGCTGTCGACGTCACTCAGACGCTCACCAATGCCGGATTCCAGATCACGCCGAGCAACGGCTCCGGAAGCTCAGGCGGAAAATTTACCGTCAACGGCACGCAGCTTTCGTACGACGCCGGCACCGATACGGTCAACGGCGCTCTTCCCGCAACCTCGATCGTCTCGATGCTGAACGGCATCAGCGGCATCAAGGCGAGCTTCCAAAACGACGAGTTGACGATTACGTCGACCGGCAGCCCGCTCTCGCTCGGCTCGGCATCGGATTCCGGAAACCTCGAGCAAATCTTCAAGCTCGACACTGCCCAGATCGTCGGGGGTCAAGAAAGCACTTCGACGACCGGCGGCGTGACGGCAACTGATACGCTCGGCGGCGACGGCGCGACCGACGCAACCGGTACGCTGACGATCAACGGGAACGCTATCGCCTACAACAGCGGCGAGACCGTCCAGCAGCTGATGAACTCAATCAACGCGGTTAGCGGGTTGAGTGCTTCGATTCAGGGTGGGAATCTCGTCATCGCGACGACCACCGGCGCGGCGCTGACGATCAACGACAGCAACGGTGACGCCGGCAGCTTCATGCTCGGCTTCAACGGTGGAATGGGAGCTGCGACGACCTATCAATCGGTCACGTCGTCAGCACCGGTCGGCGGTATCAATCCGAACGTTTCGCTGAATCTCGCCAACAGCACGACGGCGCTCAACAGCGGGACGACGTTTAGCATCAACGGCGTTGCGTTCACGATCAATCCGGCGACGATGAACCTGCAAGACGTGATCAACATGATCAACGCCTCGAATGCTGGCGTTACCGCTGCGTGGAACACGACGGCCGGTCAGCTGCAGCTCGTTGCCAAAGCGACCGGACCCCAAAGCATCGTCCTGGGCTCGCCGAACGACACGAGCAACTTCCTCCAAGCCTTCGGCCTGACAACAGCAGGAGCGACGACGCAAACGGGCCAGCAGGCCTCGGTTACGTATCAGACAGCGTCCGGCGGAACAGCGACGATCTACAGCAACAGCAATGCGATCACGAACATCATTCCGGGCGTGACGCTGACACTGCAGCAGAGCACGACGTCCGCGAATCCTTACACCGTTACGGTCGCGGCCAGCAATACGAACCTCATCAGCGCGATCAACACGTTCGTATCGACGTACAACGCTGCGATCAATGAGATCAACAGCTCAACGACGCCGCCGGTCGTCCAGACGCAAGCTCCGGGTACGCCCTTAACGTCCGGCACGGCGACTTCCAGTCAAGTCGTCCCGGGCGGCGTGCTGTTTGACAACTCCTCAGTTCAAGAACTGAAGGATCAGCTTACCAATCTCGTTTCAGGGCTCACCCAAACGGGATCGTCGTCGTATAACTCGTTTGCTTCAATCGGCCTTTTGCTCGACTCGAGCATTGCGGTTATCACGAGCGACTCGACTTCCGGCTCTGGCGACTCGAATGATTCGGACGACACCGGCGGACTCTCGACCCAGACGTTCGATGGAACGAGTGGAAAACTACAAGCACTCGATGCCGTAACGTTTGATGCAGCCATGGCAGCAAACCCGGCCGCAGTGCAGAGCATGTTCACCGGCACGAGCGGCATACTTTCGCAGCTCGGCACGTATCTTACATATGTCACGGGCTCACCGACGCAACTCGGCCCGAACGGCAACTTCCTCGGCAATGCGCCGGACGTATCGTTGCTGCAAGGAATCGAGAACACGAACTCGGCGCAGATCGACTCGATCAATCAGCAGATTGAATCGGTCAACGATCAGGCGACGGCGCAGGCCAACCAGCTACGCGCGCAGTTCACGGCGTCGGAGACGATGATCGCGCAGCTGCAGCAAGAGCAGGCATCGCTCTCGAGCATCCTCGGAACGTCCTCGACGTCGTCGACCTCGAGCTGATCTCGTGACGCCGCAAGAGCTCAAGTATCTCGAGACGTCTCTAACGACGGCTCCGAAAGAGGAGCTGATTCTGCGCGTTTACGACGCGTTGATCATGTTCGCTCGTCAAGCCGTCGATCGTCTTTACAACGATCCGGGAGACATCCAGACGATACACAATCTCTTGCTGCGGGCGCAGCGTGCGTGCATCGAGCTGATTTCCTCGCTCAATTTCGATCTCGGCGGTGACCTCGCGACGAACCTGAACCTCGTGTACGCATACTGGCATCGCGAGCTGGTGCGCGGGAACATGGAACAAGACCCGACGCGCATCGAGAAAATTCTTCCCGACATCATCGACTATCGCAAAACGTGGGCGGAGGCAATCAAGGAATGGCGCAAGCAACAAGCCGCAGGCGGAGAGGAGCTCGGCGATGAGTTCGCAACGACCGCTTAGCGAGCGCCTCGCGGTGCTTTTGGACGAGTTCGAAGAGCAATGCGCGCAGGCCGAAGTCGCGCTTCGGGGCCGGCAATGGCAAGCGCTCGAGCGATTCATCTCGGATCAACGCCGTACGCGTCAGGCCATCGTCAACGAGCTTGCGGCTGAAAACGCAGCGGTTCAAACGATGCCGGACGTCTTCGGCCGTTTGCAGGCGATATTCACGCTTCGCAACGACCAGATTCGGAGGCTCAACTCGTATCGAACCGAGGTCAGCCGCCGTTTGCAAATCACGCGCAAATGGAAAGATGCGGCGCGCTCGGCGCGGCGCGGCATGGGCCCCTCGCCCGTGCTATTTTCGAAGACGCAGTAGACTACTCCACGCTTAGATAGTCAAACGTCACCGCGCGATGCTCTTCGTTACCGCGCGGTAACGACTCGTCAGCTGCGATCAAGGCTTCGCCGCTCGGCGTTTGCACGTACATACGCGGCCGAGCAGTAACGCTAGGATCCTCCCACTGCGCGGGAGCGAATTGCTGGCTCTTCCGGTCGAAGTGCCGGCAACGTACGCCGGCGTGAAGCCGCACGCGGTGCCCCGCCCCGCGAAGCCGTTCGCAGAAGAGATAGTCCTCGTCGGCGACCCATACGCGCCGGGCTTTGCGTTGCACGAAGATGTGCGCGGAGAGAAATGGACGCGATAACGCGGCCACCGCTGAAAGCCGAATCACGACGCAACCGAATCCGACACCGTCGACGACGACGGCCGAGTCATCGAATGCCGGGATAAGCGCAGTCGTCGTGTCCTCTCCGGACCAATTGTCGACGGCCATCGGACGCAGTCCGTCGCGGCTATAATAGAGCGCGCCGACTAGGGCAGTCTGGGCATCTTCGTTGAGCGCGCTGACCATCTGAGCGAGCGCGTCGGGTGGAAACTGAATGTCATCGTCGATCATTGCAAGCACCTCGAAACCGCGTGAGAGTGCTTCGTCAAAGAGCAGTTCGCGTTGCGCCGGAATGAAGTTGCCGGCAACCAGACATCGATCGAAATCGACGCAGCCCGGCGGTAAGACCAAGGCGGCGAGGCTTTCAAGAAACGGTGCAGTCGGAGACCCCGCGGACGGTAAGCCGAGAAGAAGCCTCACTCGCTCTCGGTGATCGTCCCTCTGATCGCCTCGATAACTGCGCGAGCCGCCGCGTCGAGCTGCGTTGTTGCGGCACGAGTCGGATCCAGGCGGCGATCGAGTTTCATGCGCGTTCCGAACGCAACGAATGCAAGGCGCGCTTGCAGAGCGTACGCGTTCAATGCGGATTTGACGGCTGCAGCGGCAGGCCCACTATCGTCGGCCAGCCCTTGCGCGCAGAATGTCAGCGTTACGAGACGAAGCGCAAGCCAGCGTGCCAGGGGCCGATCGTACGCGTTGCGGGCTTCAGTGAGACGCTGCGCGTCGAGTGGCGCGCTCAGAAGTGCGGCGCCCGAAATGCGAGTCGATTGCGGATCGACGAAACGAAGCATTGCGTGATCGATCTCGAGCGCCGGTGGCGAGCCCGTGGTCTCCTCGAGCGGAAGCGGCTTTCCTAAGCGGGCTGCGACTTTCAGTCGTCCGAGCAGCGCAGCTTCGCGATCGATGAACGCCGCAAGACCAAGCGGATCGCTTCCGTCCCCGGCGGTTGCAACGGCGAGCAGATTCGTGAAAACGAAATGCGGCAAGAGCCCGAGCGGCGCTTCGAGCAAACGCTCGACGAAGCTTAAATCTCCCGGACGAAGCGTACGGTACAACCTTTCGCGCGGCGGCGCGATCGGAGCCGGTTCGACGACCGGCGGCGCGGGCGAGGTCGAGATCGCGCTGAGTATCGCGGTCTCTTGAATTTCTTCTTCGGTCGTAAGCTCGTAGAAGGGCGCTTCGACGTCTTCGTGCGTGGTGGGGACGCGGTCGAGGCGCGACACGGCTTCCGCGACGTCGGTGCGAAAGGCGCCCGACATTTTGCCGCGTTTCAGAACCAGTGGACGTGCGGCGACAATGGGAACAGCAGCCTGCACGCTGGGTGAAACGATGATGTCGGTGGTGCCCGCGAGGACGTCCAGCTTCCATGTGATCGCGTTGCGTCCGGCGGCGACGATGCGGCCGATTTTGAGCCCCTCGCCGAAGAGCGCATCGGTGCTGTCGTCAGCGTCACGTCCGTCGTGTTTGAGAGAACCGGTCCGATAGGCGCATCCCGAGGGGATCGGGGCCGCGACGGTGATGGAGTCGGCGTTTTCGATGCCGCCGTTGTTGAGGACGATCGTAACCGTCACGACCGCTCCCGGAACGAGTCCGTCCGCCGGCCACGCCGTGACCGCGACGTCGAGCCGCGCTCCGTTGCGATCGATCGTCGCCGCAGGGGCCATCGAGGTTGGGCTCTCGCGGGTGCGGCTCCAGGTGGCGTTCGTGGTAACGGCCGACGGGGAAGCACCAAGCTCACGGCGGCGATGCTCGAGTAAGCGCCGTTCGGCGCTCTGTGATAGCGCCTCGTAATCCATCTAGACGCCTATCCGCCGCGTGTTGAAAAACCGCATGAAGCCCCCGATCCGGCGGCCTGATTCCGTGACCGGAATGCGCGCCTCGGGAATTCCACCGGCGACGACCGGGACGGGCTCTGGAATCGGCAGCGGCGCGCGCTCGACCAGAGTTGGCGGCGGCGCGATATCGCGGCGCGTGACGGCCAGGCCACGGTCGCGGGCTGCAAGGAGCGCCTGCTCTTCGAAAACTCGGCTTTGGCCGTGGGCTGCGGCCTCTTCCATCGCACCGCGTGCGACGCGAATCAGGCGGCGCGGAAGTCCGGCTGCCGCGCGTACGACGATATCAAGGGCACCCTCGGTGAAGATCGATTGCGGGTCGCGAGCGCCGGCCCGCACCAAGCGGTGAAGGATCAGCGCCCGGGCGGCCTGTTCGTCAAGCGGTCCCAGACGGATCCAGCCGTCGACGCGGTCGTAGAGATTGCGTTGCCCGAGAATCCGCGGCTCAAGCTCGCTCTGTCCGAACAGGACGAGATTGATGAGCTTGCGCTGCGGGATGTCAAAGTTCAGAAGAAGACGGAGCGTCTCGATGCTCTCGGGAGCCAGCGTTTGCGCCTCGTCGAAAAACAGAACGACGGTGCGGCTCTCGAGAACGGCCGTATCAAAGAGAAAGTTCTTCAGCGCGTTCTTAAGGAATGCGGGCGTTCTCGCGGGCAAACCGAGGCCGAACGCGCGACCGACGGCGAGCAAGAATTCGGTCTCGCTCGTAAAGTGCGGGTCAAGAATCTTTCCCAACAGGACATCGTCCCGTACGAGAAGGGTAGTCTCGACCGCAAGCGCGAGGCTTGTCTTCCCGGAGCCCGGATCGCCGATCACGACCGTGAGGCCACGCGACTCGTCGATGGACGAGAGCAGCTTGGCCTTGGCTCGCGCGACTGCCGGCATCTCCCAGAAGAAATGCGGATCAGAGGTATCGAGAAACGGATCTCTCTCGAGACCGAAGCGTTGGAAGGCCCTTGACATGCCGCGCCCATATTTAGCCGGTCCTCGTCCAAACTCTTCGTCCCGAGCCTGAAATCTATACTAAGTCTGTGTTAACTGCGAGCCGATACCAGGTATGCGATGGCTCACAGCCCTGTGTGCAGGTTTTGCCGTGCCCAATTGCGTGTGGTCTTCGTCGATTTGGGGATGTCGCCGCTCGCTAATCGTTTTCTTTTTGAGGGCGAGTTGCAGAAGATGGAATCGTTCTATCCGCTGCGGGCATACGTTTGCGAAAACTGCTTTCTCGTGCAGCTCGAGGCGTTTGCGTCGCCGCAAGCGATCTTCGGCGACTACGCATATTTTTCGTCATATTCGTCGACCTGGCTCGAGCACGCGAAGAGTTTTGCGGATGTGGCGATCGACCGGCTTTCACTCGGCTCGAAACATTTCGTGCTCGAAGTTGCCTCGAACGACGGCTATTTGTTGCGGTGGTTTCGCGATCGCGGCGTCGGCGTGCTCGGGATCGAGCCGGCCGGGAACGTTGCGGAAGCGGCGCTGGGCGAAGGCATTCCGACGCGCGTTGAATTCTTCGGGGTCGAGAGCGCGAAACGTTTAGTAGAAGAGGGCTACGCGGCTGATCTCTTGGTCGGAAACAACGTGCTCGCGCACGTTCCGGACTTGCGCGATTTCGTCGGTGGCTTGGCGCTCGCCGTCAAACCGGGCGGAATGATCTCCGTCGAGTTTCCGCACCTCTTGAATTTGATCGAACGCTGCCAATTCGATACGATCTATCACGAGCATTTTTCGTACTTGAGTCTAACGACCGTGCGACGCATGTTTGCTGAACACGGCTTAACCGTCGTCGACGTCGAAGAAATCTCCACGCACGGTGGATCGCTGCGCGTCTGGGCGATGCGGGCCGATTTGGCCAAAGCTCCGACTCCGCGCGTTGCGGAATTGATCGCACGCGAGATCGCTGCTGGTCTGGATCGCGTGCACACGTACGAGCAGTTCTCGACCTCGGTGATGCAATGCAAACATGCCTTGCTCGAATTTCTGATCGGAGCGAAACGCGCCGGACACTCGGTCGCCGGTTACGGCGCGCCGGCCAAGGGCAATACACTGCTCAACTACTGCGGCGTTCGAGGCGATTTCATCGACTATACCGTCGATCGTAATCCGCACAAAGTCGGACGTTATTTGCCGGGTACGCACATTCCGATTCATGCCGTCACGCATATCGCCGAAACGAAACCGAACTACGTGTTGATCTTGCCCTGGAACCTGCAAGACGAGATCGCCGACCAAATGAGTTTCATCCGCGATTGGGGCGGGCGGTTCGTCACCGCGATACCGCGCACGGTCGTTCACGAATGACGGCGGGATGAAACCGCTCGTCCTCTGGGGCGCGACGGGGCAAGCGGTCGTCCTGGCGGAGTTTGTTTCCCGTCTCGATTTCGAAATCGTCGCGCTCTTCGACAACGATCCGGCCGCGCGGTCCCCACTCTCAGGCGTCGAGCTCTTTGCGGGAAGCGATTTCGAGAACAGGCGCCCGGCATTCGGCGCGGCGCTGCACGCGCTCGTTGCAATCGGAGGCGAGCAAGGTGACGCACGTCTCGAGATTGCGGATCGTCTCGTCGCAGCAGGCGTCACCCTGGCGACGGTCGTGCATCCCGCCGCCTACGTCGCAAACGACGCGACGCTCGGCGCCGGCGCACAAATTCTCGCAGGCGCGGTCGTGTGCGCAGGCGTCGCCATCGGCCGCTGCGTCATCGTCAATACGAAAGCGAGCGTCGATCACGAATCGAGCGTCGGAGACGGTGCGCACATCGGGCCGGGAGCCTCGCTGGCCGGCTGTGTCGAGATCGGCGCACGCGCGTTCATTGGAACCGGTGCGTCAGTCTTGCCCAGAATCGCAATCGGAGAGGATGCGCTCGTCGGCGCCGGGGCAGTCGTTACGCGCGACGTCCCGGCCAGGGCGGTGGTGGCGGGAAATCCAGCAAAGTTGCGCCGATACCGTTAGTATGCCCGAGCAAATTCCCGTCTTCGTGCCGTGCGTCGGCATCGACACCCTCAAGCACATGACCGATGCGCTCGACGTCGGGTGGCTCGGCATGGGTGCGACCACCAAAGAGTTCGAGGAGCGCATCGCGACCTTCTTGGAGCTGAACGACCGTTACGTCGTGGCAACCAACACCGGAACGTCCGCGCTGCATCTGGCCATGCTCCTTGCCGGTATCGGACCCGGCGACGAAGTGCTGACAACATCGTTCAACTACGTCGCCGATCACCAAGCGATCCATCTCGCCGGTGCCGACGTTGTGATGTGCGATATCGAGGACGAGACGTGCGGCATCGACGTCGCCAAAGCGGAAAGGTTGATTACGCCTCGGACCAAGGCGATTCTACCGCTTCACTTCGCAGGGATTCCATGCGACCAGGACGGCGTGTACGGGCTCGCGCGCCGTCACAATTTGCGCGTCATCGAGGATGCGATGCACGGGTTCGGCACGCGCATACGTGGCCGGCGGATCGGCAGTTACGGCGACATCGCGTGCTTCAGCTTCGATCCCGTGAAGCTGGTGACGTCGATCGACGGCGGTTGCATCATCGTCAATACGCCGGATGAGGTCGAGCGTCTACGACGCTATCGATTCTTGGGCGTCGATAAAGAAACGTCCGAGCGCTACAAGAATCAACGCGCGTGGGAATACGACGTCGTGAGCGAAGGCTTCCGGTACCACCTCACCAACATCATGGCGAGCGTCGGCGTTTCGCAAATCAAGCGCGCCGAAGAATTCATCGAGTCACGCGCTGCCGTTGCGCGCCGTTACACCGAAGCGTTCAAATCGATCCCTCAGCTGCGCGTTCCGAATTCCGATTTCGACGGCATCTCGCTCTTCATTTATAGTCTGCGCGTGCTGGGCGGCGAGCGCGAAGCACTGATCGAGCATCTGCGGGCACGCAACATCGCGACGGGGATTCATTTCCTCCCGGTCCATCAGCACACGTTCTTCCGCGATGCGCGCCGCGGCAACATGTCTGTCACGGAAAAGGTCGCCGACGAAGTACTTACGATCCCGTTTCACTCGAACATGCGTGAAGAATTCATCCAGCGCGTGATCGAGGGCATCGTTAGCTTTTTTAGCGGGAAGCGAGCGCAACGCGGTTCTGAGCGCACGGCAACGACAGTTGCGCACGCGTAAGGGCGCGTAGATCGTCGCCGCCGCGCCAGGCCGCGTACCAATCGGCCGTTGCGGCGACCGCGGCCTCGAAATCGAAGTGCGGTGTCCATTCCAACTCTGCTCGGGCGGCGCTGGAGTCGAGCGCAAGAAATGTCTTTTCCGTAAACGCCGGCGCCTCGAGCTCGAGGCGGCACGCGCTATCGTAGCGAGCAAGAAAGCGTTCTGCTAACATGCCGACGGAAACGTTGGCGCCGGCGGCGGGGCCGAAATTCCAAGCGCGCGCGAGCGCGCGATCGGCGCTTAACCGCTGCGCGAGAAGCGCGTAGCCGGCGACAACGTCGGCGACGTGCTGCCACGGACGGACTGCTGCGGGATAGCGTAGCACCGCGGGCTTGCCGCTCGTGGCTGCACGCACGAGATCGGGGATCAAGCGATCTTCGCTCCAATCGCCGCCGCCGATAACGTTGCCGGCGCGCGCCGTCGCAAGATGTACTCCGTCTCCGAAATAGGATGCACGATACGATGCAGTGACGATCTCGGCGCAGCCTTTGCTCGCGCTGTATGGATCGTCGCCACCGAGCGGATCGTTCTCGCGCATCGCACGCGGTTCTTTATTCGCATAGACTTTGTCCGAGGTGACGACAACAACACTTTCGACCGACGGCGTTTTCCGGATGGCTTCCAAGAGAAGCGCTGTACCGAGCACGTTGGTCGTAAGCGTGTCGATGGGCTCGTGGAAACTGCGGCGTACAAGCGGCTGCGCCGCCATGTGCACGATCATTTGCGGTCGTGCCGCAGCGACCGCCCGCCCTAGGCGTTCCCCGTCACGAATATCGCCGATCTCTTCGCGGACGCGCTCACCTATGCGGAGCAACTCGTATGCGGATGGTCGCGTCTCGGGCGCGAGGGCGTAACCGGTAACGTCGGCGCCGAGCTCGCACAGGAGCAGAGCCATCCAACTTCCCTTGAAACCGGTGTGGCCGGTGAGGAAGACGCGACGGCCCCTCCAAAAACTCACGTGCGCACCGCCCGCTGGCGTAGTCGCGTTCCGGCTGCGACGCGATAAAAATCCGGCAACGCACTTGGCGAGCGGCTGGCTTTCGGATGGTTTGCGCTCAGGAGCTCGAGATCGACGAGCATCTCGCGTCGCAGCTCAACTTCCGTTTCGTCGTCCGGCCCGGGCCATGCGGCATAAAGTGCTTGCGCTGCGGCGAGTAGGGCGCCGAACGGAATATCACGATCCGGCCAGGTCAGCATCGTGCGAATCTCGACTTCGGAATCGAGCGGTGTAATCGGGGTGGCGTTTTGCAAGCGAAGTGCAATCTCCCAATCTTCGAAGACGGGCAGCTGCTCGTGGAACGGGCCGATCTGATCGTACATTTCCATGCGAAACGCCAGCGTGTCGAGCGGTACGACCGAGGCAACGCGCAGCATCGACATGTCGGGCCAGCCGTGCAGGTCGCGCCACAGATCCAAACGGCGGCGGTTCGGCATCTCGCCTTGGAGCTGATCGATTGCAATTGCTGCGCGCGCCGCAGTAATCTCGACACCGTCACGCTCGAACGTCGCTGCCAAGGTTTCGAGATGCTGCGCCGGCCAGACAGTCCCCGCATGCATGAACGCGAGCACGTTGCCGCCAGCGATGCGAAGCGCTTGATTCAAACGTGCGCCATCGTGACCGATCGTAATCAGCTGCAGAGTCTTGATCCGGCCGCGCGGGTCACATTGTCGCGCCAGGGGTGCCCACGAGTGTCCCGGCAGCTGGACGACGAGCGCCTCCCAGTCCTCGAACGTTTGCGCTACGAGTGAGCGTAACGTTTCCTCGAGAGGCGTAATGTATTTTCCGGCGAGGATAACGATCGTCGGACGGCTTTTCCGCGGACGCTCGCGGTTGCGTTCTTTCACTCCTGTCAGGTAATCCATGGCGTTCCGCACGTCTGCGACAAGCTCGGCATCGTCAGCCAGCTGTGCATTATGTTTTGCGCCGTACGTGAATGCGCCCGCGATGTGCTGCGCGATGCGCTTTTCGTATCCGGCTATGCGCGGCTCGTTTTCGGGAGAGACGTACTTGCGGACGAGGTAGATCTGTTCTCGCACGTCGAGGCCGGTCGCAAAGTTGTTCTGGATGCCGCTGAGCTGTTCGCTGTGGAGCCTGACGCCAATGACCGGCTCCGGGTCGTACGCAAAACGCACGCCCTGTCCCGCCCAACGAATGACGATTTCAAAATCCGCAGCTTGAATCGTGTCGTCGAGTAGACCGAACCGCGTGTAGAGATCGCGCCGCATGAGCATCGTAGGGAAGCACATGTAACATCCCATGCTCAGCAGCGACGCCAATTCGTTGCGCCCGCCGTCATAGGCGAAAACCGGCTGCCCCGGCATCTGTCGGACGCCGCTGAAATTGCCACCGGCGTCGGTGAGATACGCGCCCGCGTAACGAACATCGATATCCGGATGCGTGCTGAGATACTCGTACGACCGCGAGATAAAGCCAGGCAGCATGAAGTCGTCGGCCGACAGGAACGCGATGTACTCCCCACGCGCCATTTCGAGAGCGGCGTTGTGATTGGGGACCATCCCGATGTTCTCGGGGTGCCGATGGTAGCGCAAGCGTCGATCGCTCGAGAACGTCGCCACCAACGGCTCGGTCGCGTCGCTCGAAGCGTTGTCGACGACCAGAACTTCGAGGTTGGGATAGTCCTGGCCGAGGGCGCTGCGAATGGCGTCTCCGACGTAGTGCGCGTAGTTGTACGTCGTGATGATGATGCTGATCAGCGGAAGGCGCATCTCCCTTGGAGTATCGGCACTGCGCCAAGGCGTCCTGGCGGATGGGGAAAGGAGAGTCCTTGCACACGAGTCTTGCAACGGACCAGCTGGCTACTTATCTCGAGGCTCAGCTGAACGGGATGTTCCCCGACGGCCGCGTGGTCGAGGTGAGGGATGTCGTTCGCCGCGCCCTCGTGCGTGTTGAACAAGCGTTCGCGCACATCGTCTTACCGGGCTACAGGCGGGACGGGCAACCGGTCTTTTCGCATTTGCACGGCGACCAGTATGCGTCGTTCCTCTACTTTGCGGCACATGCAGCATGGTCCGAGCGCGAGAACGAACCGCTTGCGAGCAAGCTCTTCCTTCTGAATAAAGCGCTCAACGGGATCGTGATCATGTACGACACGATCTTGCCGGAGGTGTTCGTCCTGATGCATACGGTCGGGACAATGCTCGGCAAGGCCAACTACGGCAATTATCTCGTCGCCGCGCAGAACGTGACCGTCGGCATGGATCGCGGCGAGATTCCGACTTTTGGAGAGCGCGTCGTCCTGTACGGCGGGTCGGTCGTCATAGGAAAAGCGTCGATCGGCAGCAACGTCACGGTCGCAGCCAACACGACCGTCCGCGGCGAGAGGGTCCCTTCGGGCAGCGTCGTGGCCGGTGCCTCACCCGATCTCACGGTCAAGGACGCGAAAAGGGACGTCAGCGCCCTGTATTTTGGCTAAGCCATTCGCGTGCACCGGCCGATAGCTGGGTTGTGAAAGCCGTCATCTTAGCCGGTGGCTTTGGCACGCGCATCAGCGAGGAAACCGGCGTGCGTCCGAAACCGATGATCGAGATCGGTGGAAAGCCGCTGCTGTGGCACATCATGAAGATGTACGGTGTCCACGGCATTACGGAGTTCGTCGTTGCGCTTGGTTACAAGGGGTACCTCATCAAAGAG
Organism: Candidatus Baltobacteraceae bacterium; assembly: GCA_036489885.1. Lineage (NCBI taxonomy): Bacteria > Bacillati > Vulcanimicrobiota > Vulcanimicrobiia > Vulcanimicrobiales > Vulcanimicrobiaceae > Vulcanimicrobiaceae bacterium. The sequence goes on along the minus strand of DASXEW010000002.1, from coordinate 135,629 downwards.
TACTTCGCGAACTACTATCTGCATACGGCCGACCTGACGCTCGACATCGCGCGCAACTCGATGACGGTCCACCGCAGCGACGCCGAGCCATGGCAAGTCACGCTCGTCGATACCGGAGTCGAGTCGATGACGGGCGGGCGAATCAAACGCTGCCGTCCGTACGTCGCGGATCAGACATTTTGCTGCACGTACGGTGACGGCGTGAGTGACGTCGACATTTCGGCCGTGATCGCGTCGCACCGTAAGAGCGGCGCGCTCGTGACGCTCACGGCAGTGCAGCCGCCCGGTCGGTTCGGCGCGTTGGAATTGATGGGCGAGCACGTCGCTGGTTTTCACGAGAAGCCGCGCGGCGACGGCGCATGGGTCAACGGCGGTTTCTTCGTGATCGAGCCGCGAGCGCTCGATGAGATCGCCGGCGACGACACGATCTGGGAACGCGAACCGCTCGAGCGATTGGCTCGCAGCGGAAAGGTCGGCGTCTATCGCCATGCCGGCTTTTGGCAACCACTCGACACGATCCGCGACAAACAGACACTCGAGGACTTTTGGGCGAAGGGTGCGCCATGGCGACGTTGGTGACGGGGCGTTGGTGACGGCGTGATCTTCGAGGCAACCCCCATTCTCGGCGCGTACGTGGTGAAGCTGGAACGGCACGCCGACGACCGGGGTTTCTTCGCGCGCACATTTTGCGTCGACGAGTTTACATCGGCCGGCCTCGTGACGGCGGAGTTCGTACAGCAAAGCTTGGCGCGAAACATGCGGCGAGGAATTCTGCGCGGTATGCATCTGCAGATCGCGCCTCACGCCGAAGCCAAATACATCCGCTGTGTGCGCGGTAGCATTTTCGATGCCATCTTCGACGTGCGGCCGGACTCGGCGTCATATCGCACGTCGTTCGCCATCGAGCTCAATGCGGAGAACGGCGATGCGCTCTTCATTCCGCCCGGCTGCGCGCATGGATATCAAGCGCTGCAGGATGGAACCGATGTCCTCTACGCGATGAGTAGCCGCTATGCGCCCGACGCCGCGCGCTCGGTCCGCTGGGACGATCCGGAATTGAGCATCGCGTGGCCGATTCGTTCGCCGCTCCTGAGTGGATCCGATGCAAGCGCACCGCTGCTGCGCGAGTTCTTGGTGGAAACTTACGGCTTGGAGCAAGTGTGAGCGCCCCGCTCGTTTCGGTGGTCATCCCGTCCTACAACTATGGACGCTATATCAAGACTGCGGTCGACAGCGTGCTCGCCCAGGACTATCCGAATATTGAAGTCGTCGTCAGCGACAATGCATCGAAAGACGAGACGTCCCGGGTGCTCGCGGCGTACGCGAACGATGCGCGCGTGCGCGTGCACGTGAATCCTCGCAACATCGGCCTGACCCCGAACATCAACAACGGGATAACGTTGGCGCGCGGCGAGTTCGTCACGATGCTTTCCGCCGACGACTTCCTGCTCCCGGGGCATACCTCGCGCTTAGTCGCGCTCGCGCAAGCATACCCCCAGACGGCGTTCGTGTACGGCAATTCATACTTCGCGGAAGAGACCGGCGTCCCGCATTCGGTGCGCAACGTCTACGGGCAGGTCGCGGCCCGCTATGCCGAGGGGCGAAACGAATTCGCCTGGTTGTTCATGACGTGCTACATGTGTTTGCCGACGATCCTGTTTCGTAAAGCGGTCCTCGAGCGATATGGATTGTTTGATGCCACGCTCGACATCGCGTCGGATTGGGAGATCTGCATGCGTTTGGCGCACGGTGGCGAGCAGTTCGCCTACACGCCGGTACCGGTGGCTGGGGTGCGCCAACACGCCGCTCAGCGGTCAGCCGCGGCGTACACACATTCGGGCGACGAGCTCCGCGAATCGCTCGAAATCGGCGAACGCTACGCGACGACCGAGAATGCACCGCGGTTCCGCGGATTCGAGAAACGCATGCGGATGCTCGTCGGTGACCGTTTGGCGCGCCTGCGCGAGACCAATCCCGATCTTTTCGTAGAGCTCGAGCCGCGAGCGCAATCGTTTGCCCATCGGTTGGATGAGTTGCGCTCGCAGCGCAGCCCCATCCGCGAGCCGAAGATCAGCGTGATCGTTACGAGCAGCGGCCGAATCGTTTCGCTGCGGCGAGCTCTCGGGTCACTCCAGGCGCAGTCATATCCGAATTGGGAAGCAATCGTCGTGCAAGACGCCGGAGCGGACGTCGAATCGTTCCTGCGGATGCTGCCGCTCTCGAACCATATCCGCTTTGCGCGAACCTACGATCGCTTAGGGCCCGCATCGGCACGTGAAACGGGATGCATGCTGATAAGCGGTGATTTCGTCGCGTTTCTGGATGAAGACGACGAGTTCGATCCGACGCATTTACAGTCACTCCTCGCGCTGACTCTTGACGGCAAGTTGGCGGCCAGCTCTGCGACGCGCCTCGTATGCGACGAGTATTTTCATTCGACGATGTATGCGCGACCGGTTGCGCACAGTGATGAAGCGCTGCCCGAGCGTCCGAGCTCGCAGGATCTCGAGATCGCGCCGTGCATGCCCCTGGGCTCCGTGCTCTTTGCGCGCGAATTGCTCGACAACACGATGGTCTTTCGCGGCCGGTACGGCATCCTCGCCGAATGGGAGATGATGCTGCGAACGCTCGCCCCATCGGGTTGGGCGTCGAGCGGTGAACGAACCTTTGTCGAGCACGTCGCCCTCGGGTTGTCGCGACAAGAGCTTGCCAAACGGTTCGCTTCGTATCCAAAGGCGCTGGCAACCGTCTATGAGGCGCATCCCTCCTCGAGCGACGGTATTGCGGAGCGCCGGCGCGCGCATGAGGCTAACCTCGGCAACCTTTTTGCGCGTGATGCGGCGAGCTTTTTGACGCCCGCGGATTTGGTTGGGCTGTACGCGAATCTCGCCGGCCGCAGCGTCGTCGCCGTCTCGGTATGAGCGATACGTTCACGGTTATCGGTGCCCGGGGTTTTCTGGGCTCTGCGATCGTCGCGCACCTCCGTGCGCGCGGCGACAACGTCATCGAGCGGCGGAGCGACGAATCAGCCACCGGCGATCGCGGACACGTGATCTACGCGTCGGGCGTTGCCTGGGGCGGAGACGAGCGCCATCTCGAATCGTACGAGATTCACGTCGAACGCGCACGGCGCGCCCTCGAATCGGGCGTGCGGGAATCGTTCACGTACATTTCATCGACGCGCGTTTACGACGGTGCTGGATCGACGCGCGAAGACGCAACGCTGTGGATCGAGCCCGCGGCGCGCGGCGCGACGTACAAACACTCGAAGATCGCCGGCGAGACGCTCGTTTTGGGAATCGACGATCCGCGCGTTCGCCTTGTCCGCGCGTCGAATCTGGCCGGACCGCACTTCCGCTCCGGGCTCTTTCTGAGCGACGTATTGCGCGGGGCCGTGCGAGAGGGCGTCGTTCGCGTGCGCACGAGCCGTGAATCTTCGAAAGATTACGTCAACGCCATCGACGTCGCACGTCTGATCGCGCAGATCGCACGCTCGGGAAAGTATCGCATCTATAACATCGCGCGGGGAGAGAACACGACGAACGGAGCGATTCTTGATGCGATCGCCGCAACGAACGGCGCGCGGATCGAAATCGAGCCCGGCTCTCCGACGATTGTGACGCCTCGGATCGACATCCAAAGACTTTCGCAAGAATTCGATCCGCCGCGTCTGCGCGTCGAAGATTCGATCGCCGAGCTGGTCACAAGGTTTGCCGAGGCCGAACTCGCCAGGAACGCTCGCTGATGTCGAATCGATTTCCGATTCCGCGCGACGCGGACTTGATTGCCGCCTCGGCGCGCGATGAAGACGTGCAGGCAATCCGCGCCGGATTCATGTCCAAAGCCTTTGCGTACGGCTATCACCGGAATTTCGAATGGCTTGGCATTCCGATCATCCAGTTGCCCCAAGATATCATCGCGCTCGGTGAGATCATCTGGGATACGTGTCCAACGCTCGTCATCGAAACCGGCGTTGCGTTTGGAGGTGCGCTCGTCTTCTACGCCTCACAGCTCGAGCTGATCGGCGGACGCGGCGAGACCCTCGGGGTCGAGATCGAGATGCGGCCCCAAAACGAACGCGCACTGCTCGAGCATCCGATGTCCAAGCGCATCTCGCTGATCAAAGGCAGCTCGACCGACGAATCGGTCGCGCGAGCGGTTGCCGAGCGCGCGCGAGAGCATGAGCGCGTGATGGTCGTTCTCGACTCGAACCATGCGCACGCACACGTCGCGCGCGAGCTGGAGCTCTACGCCGGTTTGGTGAGTGCCGGCTGCTATCTCGTGGTCTTTGGAACGTCGGTTGCCGATCTTCCCGTGGACTCAGCCTATCAGCGGCCGTGGACGCCGGAGCATAATCCAAAAACGGCGCTGGATGAATGGCTGGCAGCCGGGCAGCCCTTCGAAGTCGATCGCGCGCTCAGCGATCGATTGATTTTAAGCGATGGTCCGGGCGGCTATCTTCGACGGGTGCGATAGGCGGACATGACGCTCAAGCCGATCGCGTTCGTCGGTTGGGAAGACGGAACTGCCGGTCAAGCCGACTCGTGGATCGCGAGCTGCGGATATGAGGTCGTGTGCTTCGTCCATCCCGAAGACGAGCCGCCGGCGATCGATCCCGTCGCGGCGCGCAATCGTTCCGCAAGAATCTTCGACTTTCCATCCGGTGGAGTTTTCAAAGGCCGTCCGTTGCTGTGCGCACGCGATTGGCCGCAAGCGATTCGCGAACGCGGGATCACGTCAGCGCTCGTCACGCTTGCCGACAAGGAACGTCGCGTCCAGGAGATTCGGCGCGCGCAGCGTGACGGAGTCGAGCTTCCGAATGCGATTCATCCGAGCTGCATCGTGCTGCCGGATGCCGTTGTCGGTTGCAACCTGATCGCGCATGCGCGCGCGACGATCGGATATCGGACCGAGATCGCGGACGGCGTGATCTTGGGAATCGGTACCCAACTCGACCACCACAACGTCGTGCAGGAAGGCGTTACGCTCGATCCCGCGGTCGTCACAGCCGGAAACGTGTTGATCGAAGGCTATGCGCAGCTACACACGGCTGCGGTCGTCATCAATCGCATCAAAATCGGCCATCACGCGATCGTCGCTGCCGGCGCCGTCGTGATTCGTGACGTAGCGCCGAGAACGATGATCGCCGGCGTCCCGGCGATCGTGAAGAAGAACTTATAGACCTCAGGCCGCCCAGCGGCGCGGCGGTAGCACGGGCGCTTCTCCGTGCACCTTACCCGCGATCGAACGGAGAACTTCGATCGTTCGTGCGACGGCGTTCGGCGGCAGATCCGGACCGGACGGTAAGAAGATACCGTGCCGCGCGAATGGACGCGAGTTCGGGAAATCTTCGTCGCGCGCGCTCAGATGCGTTGCTTCACTCAGGTTCGGCAAGAATGGCCGGACTTGAATTCCGTTTTCTGCCAGCAACCGGATGACGTTTTCGCGATCCGCAACGAGCGCCTCAGCCCACAGCGGGACGTTGCCCGCAGCCAGATCGACCTCGAGCATGCGGATAAACGGAATGCTCGTGAGTCCGTCGGTGTATTCCGAGTAGAAGCGCTTGTGACGTTCGATCTTGTCGCTTACGCGACCAAGCTGCACGAGACCGACCGAGGCTTGCATGTCGGTATATTTGAGATTGAATCCGAAGCGTTCGTAGGTCGCATCGAACGTGTCGAAAACCCCGTGGCTGCGAAAACGCCGAAGACGCTCTGCCAGCTCCGGTGTGTGCGCGATGACGAGGCCACCCTGGCCGGTCGTAATCAGCTTGGTGACGCCGAGCGAAAAACAACCGGCATCGGAAAGCGTGCCCAAGTAGCCTTGAGGTGAACGCGAGGCAAACGCTTGTGCGGCGTCCTCGAAAACGGCCAGCCCCTCTTTGCGGGCGATCGCGCGGATTCGTTCCATGTCGGCGTGATTGCCGTTGAGATGCACCGCGCAGATTGCACGCGTGCGTGGTGTGATCGCTGCGGCGATCTGGTCTTCATCGATGATCGTGCAATCCGAACGAACGTCCACGAGCCGAACGCTGGCGCCGGTGAGCATAACGGCGTGCGCCGTCGCGACGAACGTGCGGTTCGGTAGTATGACCTCGTCTCCGGGTCCGAGCCCAAGTCCGGCGCAAGCCAGAAAGAGCGCTGAGCTTCCGCTGGTCGTACACACGACGCTGGGGACGCCGAAGAAATCCGCAAGCGCGGCTTCGAAGCGCTCGGTTATGGCGCCCATACTAAGGCAGCCTTGCTCGACCGCGCTTGCGACAGCGTCGCGTTCCTCGGCGCGCAGTTTCGTTCGCCAATACGGAATCTCGTAATTGCCCATATACTTGGGGTTATCGGTCGGCCCGCGGCAGCCTTGACCTAGGCCGTGCTGGGGCCGCGTACGATGCCGGACGAAGCCTAAGGGGATGCCGGCCCAAGCCTTCGGCGAGCGCTCCTCTCGCGTCGCCGCCCGTTTCCCGACCCTGGATGCCGTCTTTGCCGACGTCGGCAACCTAAAAGAGGCCTACCCGCGGCTCGTCGAGCGCCGAATGCGCGGTGACCTATTCTACGGGATGCTGCTGTGGGAGGACCCGCGTTCCCGCCTCGCCTTCGATGTCTCACCCTCGCTGCTAACCCAGTTTTCCGATCTCGATCAGCGGCGTGCGGCGTTCGACGCCCTCGCCGCTGGGACGCTCGTTGTCTCGGGAACCCCGGTTGCGCAACTTACGGCGTTTGATGCCGCGACGACCGCCCTCGCGCGTGAATTCGCGGAATTCGCAAGCGCACAACTTTTCTGGTCGAGCAACGAACGCGAGCGCTTCGCCGCGCAGTTCGGCCGTCGCCGGACGTGCACGGAGATACTTGCGTCGCCCGAACGGATTCCCGATTTCTCGGCCGTCACGCCCGCCGAGCCGCGCGTCGTTATTTGGGCGCCTGAGCTCCCTGCTGCTGCGACGGGGCTGCTCGCGTTCGCGTTCGAGGAGTGGCGAGGCGACGTGTTCGTCGTTTGTGCAGGCGGTGACGCGCCGCGTGTGCGCGCCGAATATTTAGACGCCGGAGATCCGCACGTCGGCGATCTTCTTTCCGGTGCAGCGTTGGTCGTGACGGCGTCGCTCTCGGATCCTGGAGCGGCACTCGCGTTTGCACAACGCAACGTTCCACAGCTCGTCGCTTCGACCAGCGGCGCGCACGAAGCGATCCGAGGCGCGGTCGTTTACGAACCTTCGCAGTGGCGCTCCGTCTATGCCGGTGCTTTGCGCGCGTGCGGACGGCCGACGGAGTTGCGGGCACAGATCGGGCAACCGCCGCCGCTACGGATCAGCGTCAGCGATTGGTCGAAGAGCGCACCGCTCGTTTCGGCGATTATCGTCACGTACAACCGGCAAGTTGAACTCGAGGGTGCGCTTGCGGCCGTCGCGGCGCAGACATATCCGAATATTCAGACCGTCGTCGTAAACGACGGCGGCGAGCCGGTTGCCGGCGTTTGCGCGCGATTTCCGCACATGAACATCAAGCTGCTCGACCGGAAAGAGAACGTCAAGCACATTCGCGCGATGAACGTTGGTATCGAGGCATGCGACGGGGAGTACATATGTGCGTGTGCCGATGACGACCGGTTCTTTCCGGATCACGTCGAGCGTCTGACGGATGCGCTCGAACGTACCGGCGCTCTGGTCGCGCATACGAACTGCATTGCGCACTACACCAAACGCTTACCAGAGGGCAGTCGCGTCGACATCGGATTCAATGGATCCGTGTATATCGACGGGCTCGACCCGACGTTCGCACTCGTTGCGACATCGATCAATCCGACGTCGTTCATGATGCGCAAGAAACTCTATGAACAAATCGGGCTTTGGGATCCCGAAACGGGCTATGCCGATTACGATATTCAGCTGCGGATGTCGCTCGTTAGCCTGTTCGTACACGTGGACCACTTTACGACATCGTGGGTGCTCTACGATGACGCAGACAGCTTTGCCGCGACGATGGTGGGCGAAAGAGCCCACAGCTCGCTCCGTCGCATCTTTGATAAGTACCCGGCTGCCGGACGTCCCGCGATCGAGCAAGCGCGCCGGAACCTCGAGGAAGTGGTGCGCAAGCGGCAGGCCGGGACGAAGTATCTCTTTCTTCCGACCTTCTATATGCCGGGCTTCCGCGCGGGCGAGGGGGGCGATTCGATCGTCTCGATCTGAGCGCGAGCGATTGTCCCGAGGGGCGGCGGCATAGTATACTGTCGCGGTTGCCCAAATTCGCCCGGCATGAGGCCGGGCGCTATGGTCCCCCGGGTCGGGTCGACAGGATGTCCTCCCCCGCCATGGACCAGAAAGGATCCCAATCCCAGTGGAAACCCTCGAGGCTGCCGAGCAGGCGATTCCAGCTAGCGAAGCCGCCGCCGGAAATCAGGTCATCACCATGCGCGAGCTGCTCGAAGCAGGCGTGCACTTCGGTCACCAGACGCGACGCTGGAACCCCAAGATGAAGCCGTACATCTTCCAAGAGCGTAACGGCATCTACATCATCGATCTCTCGAAGACGATTGCGCGCGTGCGCGAGGTCTACGAGGTCGTCAAAGGGATGGCCGCGTCGAACAAAGTCATTCTGTTCGTCGGCACCAAGAAGCAAGCGCAAGACGCCGTTAAAGAAGAGGCCGAGCGCTGTGGAACGTTTTTCGTCAATCAGCGTTGGCTAGGTGGCACGCTTACCAATTTCGCAACGATTCAAAAGCGTATCGCGCGCCTTCGCGAGCTCGAAGGGATGCGTCAACAAGGCACCTTCGATCTGCTTCCTAAGAAAGAAGTCGCGAAGCTCACCGACGAGCTCGACAAGCTCGAGCGATTCTTGGGTGGGATCAAAGACATGCACCGTCTGCCTGACGCCCTGTTCGTCGTCGATCCCAAGAAAGAGCGCATCGCGGTACTCGAAGCCCGCAAGCTCAAGATTCCGATCATCGCGGTTGTTGACACCAATTGCGACCCCGACGAGGTTGACTATCTCATCCCCGGCAACGACGATGCCATTCGCGCCGTCAAGCTGATGGTCTCGAAGATCGCGGACGCTATCATCGCAGGCCACACCGAAGCAGAAAGTTCTTACGATTCGACCTCTTACGAAACCGAAGAGGTCGCTCCCTAACATGCAAACCACAGATTATAAGCCCAGCACCGACGACATCAAACGTCTCCGCGAAGAAACCGGCGGCGGAATGATCGATTGCCGCAACGCCCTTGTGAAAGCGTCGGGCAATTATGAAGCGGCAAAACTCGCGCTCACGGAGCAAGGCCTCGCGCGCGCCGAGAAAAAAGCCGAACGCGTCGCCAATGAGGGGCGCGTCGCGAGCTACATTCACGCTGGCGGCAAAATCGGCGTCCTCGTCGAGGTCAATTGCGAGACCGATTTCGTGGCTCGCAACGAGCGCTTCATCGAGCTCAGCCGCGACGTCGCGATGCATATCGCGGCGATGAAGCCGTCGTACTTAGATCGCGAGAGCGTTCCAGGCGAGATCGTAGCGCAGCAACGGGCGGAATTCGAGAAAACCGTCCCACCCGGGAAGCCTGCGGCGGTCGCGGAAAAGATCGTCGAGGGGAAACTGGGCAAGTGGTTCGAGGAACATTGTCTGCTCGAGCAGCAGTTCGTGAAGAACGACGAGGTGACGATCGGCGAGCTCGTTGCCGGCGTTTCGGGCGTTTTGGGCGAGAAGGTTCGCGTCAGGCGCTTCGCGCGGTTCGCCCTCGGCGAAGAGTAGCGGCGGAGTAGGCGCCGTGGAACCAGTTTTCCGACGCGTCCTGCTCAAGCTCTCCGGCGAAGCCTTTGCCGGCGCCGACCATAGCGTCGATGTCGAGACGACGGCCGGTATGGCGCGTCAGATCCAGGCTGTCCATAAGGAAGGCATCTCGATCGCCGTCGTCGTCGGCGGAGGGAATATTTGGCGCGGGAAGACTCACGAAGCCGCGGGGATGGAACGCGCTACGGCCGACTACATGGGTATGCTCGCGACCGTTATTAATGCGCTCGCGCTCCAGGATGCGCTCGAACGTATCGATGTCGCTTCGCGCGTGCAGACGGCAATTGCAATGCACGAAATCGCGGAGCCTTACATCCGCAGGCGGGCTATCCGTCACTTGGAGAAGGGACGCGTCGTCATTTTCGCTGCGGGGACGGGCAATCCGTATTTCACGACCGATACGACCGCAGCATTGCGGGCCGTCGAAGTCGGCGCGCAAGCGATCCTCAAGGCAACCAAAGTCGACGGCGTCTACACCGCCGATCCGAAAAAGGATCCGACCGCGACACGCTTCACGCACGTCGATTATCTTCAAGTGCTGCAGCTCGGGCTTGAAGTCATGGACAGCACGGCGCTCACGCTTTGCATGGACAACGGACTTCCGATCGTTGTTTTCGATATGAACGTCCCGGGCAATATTCGCCGTGTCGTTTTCGGCGAGCCGATCGGAACGTACGTCGGACGCCCCACGCCGAACCAGGAGTATGCGCATGCTCAATGACGTCTTCAAAGACAGTGAGTCACGCATGGGCAAAGCGGTTGAATCAACGCGCCACGATTTTGCGGCGATTCGAACCGGGCGCGCCTCGCCGGCATTGCTGGATCGTCTCGAGGTTGAAGCCTACGGCGCGACCGTTCCGCTCAAACAAGTAGCAAGCGTCAGCTCACCGGACGGACGTTCGCTGGTCGTCAGCGCATACGACAAATCGACGGTCGCGGGAATCCGTAAGGCGATCGAGACCAGCGACCTGGGACTCAATCCCAACGTCGACGGTCAAAACGTTCGGCTCAGCTTTCCACCGCTCACGGAAGAACGCCGCAAAGATTTGGTCAAGATCGTGCACAAGCGCGGCGAAGAAGGCAAAGTCGCAATTCGCGGCATCCGGCACAAGAGCGTCGACGCCGTCAAGGCGCTGCTCAAAGATCACAAAATCACCGAAGACGAGAACAAACGCGCAAGCGATCAGCTGCAGAAGATGACCGACAAATACGTCAAGGACGTCGATGCGCTGGTAGCGGCAAAAGAAAAAGAGATCATGGAGGTATGAGCTCCGAACTCGTCCTCGTTCCGGAAGTCGAAGCGCGCGCGCAGCTCGCCGGCCGTAATGTCTCGCTGCGCATGTTGCTTCCACCGTATCCTGCGATCGGCTTGGGCAAGTTGCGCGTCCTGCGCGTGAAGGAACGCGCCGACGTCACCGAGTTGTTGTGCAGCTACGAAGGATACGAGAGGATCTAATCCGATTCGCAGGAGCGTCGCGGCGCCGGCGAGCGCGCTAGCTCGTTCCAAATCGCGGGGCGCCGGCGGTTCGATCGGAATGCGCCGCGTCGCGATCGGCATTGGGCTCGCGATCCTTGGCCTCGGCTGCGCTCTGGTCTATCCGCTTTTCGCCGTGCTCGTCGCGGTCATCGCCATCGGCTGCTTGTGGGAGTTCGACAAGCTCGCGCTGCGCAAAGGAACCCCGGTCGAGGGCGCGATCGCGGCACCGGCGGTGCTCGCATATATCGGGCTGACGACGTTCGGCGTCGTTCATCGTTTCGAGAGTCTGCTGCTCGCGGCGACGATCATCGCGACGTTCGTGTTCTCGACGTTCGCGCACAAGGGTCACTATCTCGCGCGCAGCGCCTTCACGCTCTTGGCCGTCCTGTACATCGGGAAACTGGTCTCGTACTTTATCGTGATTCGCGGCATTCCCGAAGTCGGCATGTGGCTGACGCTGTACGCAATCTTCATTATTGCGCTCACCGACGTGTTCGCGATGCTGGTCGGCGTTGCGATCGGGAAACGCCCGCTCACGAGAATTTCACCCCGAAAAACGGTTGAAGGCTCGATTGGAGGACTGCTCGTCGGCATCGGAGTCGGCGTCGCCTTCGGGATGTTGCCGCAAATCGGATTCGCATGGTGGCAAGGCGCGCTCGTCGGAGCAATCACTTCGATCGCGGCGCAAGCCGGCGATCTGGTCGAGTCGGCTCTCAAGCGCGATGCGCGCGTCAAGAACGCCGGGAGTGCGATCGGCTCGCACGGCGGCGTGCTCGACCGCTTCGACAGTTATCTCTTCGCCGGTCCGGCGTTTTATTTCTCGCTATGGATTCTCGGCTTCGTCGCTCACGGAGGTCTGCCACCGCCGTGAAACGCGTCGCTATTCTTGGGTCGACCGGATCGATCGGGCGTCAGGCCCTCGACGTCATCAGCCGGCATCGCGATCGTTTCCAAGTCGTCGGCTTGGCGGCGGGACGAAATGCCGAGCTGTTGCGTGAGCAAGCCGAGAAGTTCGAAGTCGGCGTCATGTCGCTAAAAGATGACGGCGGGACGCGCGGATTGATGCGCGTTGCAACGGAGAGTGGGGCCGACGTCGTATTGGCAGCAACCGATGGCGCCGTCGCGTTCGACGCAGTCTTCGCAGCGGTCGCGCGGGGCATCGACGTTGCGGTTGCAAACAAAGAGCTGATCGTAGCAGCGGGCGAGCTGCTGTTGCGTGAAGCTGCGCAAAGCGGCTCACACATCTTGCCGGTCGATTCGGAACACAGCGCACTCTTTCAGTGTTTGGTCGGCGAGCCGAAGGAGCGAATCGCGCGCCTTGTCCTCACGGCGTCGGGCGGACCGTTTTGGGACAAAACAGCGCAAGACATGGAAAACGTGACCGTCGAGGACGCGCTCGCACATCCGACCTGGCGCATGGGAACCAAGAACACGATTGATTCGGCGACGCTGATGAACAAAGGTTTAGAAGTCATCGAGGCGAGCCGTTTGTTCGAGATGCCGTGGGATCGCATCGACGTCCTCGTGCACCGCACGAGCGTTGCGCACGGGCTCGCAATCTTTACTGACGGGGCGGTCAAAGCGCAGCTCTGTCCGCCCGACATGCGCGTCCCAATCGGCTATGCGCTCGCGTATCCGGATCGGTTGGAAGATACGTCGCTGTGGCCGGACGCGCGTAATGTCGATGCGCTTACTGCGCTTGGCGCTCGCGAAGAAGAGGATGCAATCGCGCTGCGTTTCGAACGGCCGGATCAGGACCGCTTCCCGTGTCTGCGGCTTGCGTATCGAGCACTCGAACGCGGCGGAACTGCGCCCGCGGCGCTCTCCGCGGCGAACGAGATTGCAGTCCAAGCTTTCGTCGAGGGCCGGATCGGTTTCACGCGCATCCCGGAGGTCGTCGAATCGGTCCTCGAAGACGTCGCACCCGAAGAGCTTTCGCTTGATTCCGTGCGTGGCGCCGACGCGCGCGCACGTCACCTGGCCGAAGGACTCGTCCGCGAGTTAGGAGTTGTCGCGCGCTAGTGGAGCAGCATCTCGCCTTGTCCCTTGCATTACCCAGCTTCGCGGCCGTCGGCAAGGTTGTCGTCTTCTTGGTGATGCTCTCGGTGCTGGTCGTACTGCACGAGCTCGGGCACTTCATCGTTGCCCGGTGGAATAAAGTGCGGGTCAACGATTTTGCTCTCGGGATGGGACCAACGCTTCTCAAGTGGACGTCGCCGCGCAGCGGAACGAACTATCGTTTGAATCTTTTTCCGATCGGCGGCTACTGCGCGATGCAGGGTGAGGACGGGAAAACGAACGAGGCGGTTCAGCAACGCCGCTACTTATCCGAAGCCGAAAGCGACGACGAGGAGAACTTCCAGGCCAAGTCGCCGGTACGCCGTCTCGCGATCATTGCAGCGGGGCCGATAGCGAATTTCATGGTCGCATTGGTTTTATTGTTCGTCGCGGCACTCGGATTCGGAAGCATGATCGCAACGACCACGGTCGATGCGTTACAACCCGACATGCCGGCCATAAAAATGGGATTGCATCCGGGTGACACGATCGTCAGCGTCGATGGGACTCAGATCAAGAGCGGCGCGCAGCTGGTCGAAACGATTCACGGCTCGGCCGGCAAACATTTAACGCTCGTCGTGCGACGGGGCGATCAAACGCTAACGCTGACCGGTACGCCGGTCGAACGCATGCTCGGCGGCAAACGCGTGGGGTTGCTCGGTTTTGCTCCGCGGCAACAGGCTCAGCGCGCCGGCCTCACGGAAGCGCTTGCAGATGCCGGCGGCTCGTTTTGGTTCTTTCTCGTGATGCAGCTCGGCGTACTTGCTGCGCTCGTCACGTCGCCGCAGCATGCTATCGGCGGCCTAGCGGGGCCGGTCGGAATCGCTGCAATCAGTGGTCAGGTTCAGAACCTCGGATGGGGTCCGTACTTCATGCTTGCGGCGCAACTCTCGATCTCGCTCGGAATCTTTAATTTTCTTCCGATTCCGGCGCTCGACGGTGGTCGAGGTGCATTCATCATCGCTGAGTTCTTGCGCGGCAAGCCGGTCGATCCGGAAAAGGAAGCGGTCGTACACTTTGCCGGTTTCGCGGCACTGATGATCTTGATGGTGCTGGTTACGTATCATGACATCGTGCGGCTCGTCGCCGGAAGAGGGGCTCTCTGAGAAGAGCCCGGCCGTTCGGTCCCGGCGCCGATGCCGTGGCAGCACAACTCGGTGATACACACGTTTTCGTTGTGGCCCAGGAAGTGATTCCGACGGCGTATTTCGATATTGCAGCCGCGCGGCGCGCAGGTGAAGTATTCGCCGCGATGTTTCTCATACCGGATCGTCGAGCGGCGTTGGCGTACGAATTGTCACACGCCTTCATTGAAGGCGACTACGATCGACGGCGCTTCGTGTTCGACGCGATTGGTTCGGGATCGTTGAACGTCGGCGGGCGGGTGCTCGCAGAGCTCAATGTTTATGAAGCGGAGGTCAAAGTTGCGCTTGCGGACGTTTCCCGTATTCCAGATGCATTGGTCGTGCGCTCCTGGACCGAGGCCGAAGCGCATCGCGTGCTGCGCGGGTACGCGCGTCCGCACGTCGCGCGCTGGTATCCCGCCCGCGATCTCGGTGTGTGGACCAAGGCTGCTGGCCGCGACCTCGTGATCGTTTGGGCGCCCGACTATCCAGCCGAGAAGTGCGCGATCCACACGTTCGCACTTCACGATCTTCACGCGCCGGTCGTCGTGGTTTGCAGGGGCGGCCAAGGTTCATCGAAACGCGCGCGTTACGTCGACGTCGACTCGGCGGACGTTCCGGGCCTGCTTTCTCGTGCGCTCTGCATTGTCGATACGTCTCTCGATGATCCGAGCTGGACGCAGGCCTTCGCTGCACGTGGGATGAGCGTAGCGTCGGCAACTACGAGTGGTGCGCACGAGGTCGCTGACGGCGTCGCGCTCTACGAGCCCTGGTCGTATCGTTCGATTTGGGCGGCGACCGCAGAAGCACTCGGCAGTCGTGCCAGCGCGGCTCGCGAATCTCCGCCGTCGCTTGACGTTATTCACAGGGCACTCGAAGATTCTCGACCGCGCGTACCTGAGCGAGAGCCACTCGTTAGCATCATCATCCCAACGTATAACCGGCGAAAAGATCTCGCGCGAATACTGAGGTCGGTCACGGCGCAGTCCTACGCAAACCTTGAAGTCTTAGTCGTAAACGACGCGGGCGAATCCGTCGCGGACTTTGCAGGCATCGATCCGCGCATCTCCGTTATCGAACGCGAGGTCAATCAGGGGACGTTCGCCGTGATGAACTACGCACTGGATCTCGTGCGCGGCCAATATGTTGTCGTCATGGCTGACGACGACGAGGTCTATCCGGATCACCTCATGCGGCTCGTCGAAGCGCTCGAGCGGACCGGCGCTTCCGTCGCGCACTCGAACGTGCTCATCCGCTTTGAGAAGGCACGCAACGGCGAGTTTCAAACGACGGGCTACAATTGCTCGGTGTTCTGCTTTCCGCTGGATCGAACCCAAGTGTTTTCGTCATCGCCGGTCGCTGGACAGGGCCTCATGTTTCGGCGCACGGCATTCGAGCGGATCGGCAAGTGGGACGTCGACAGCGTGGTAGGAGATCAAGAAATCCAAATCCGACTCGCTGAAATCTCGGATTTCACTCACGTTCCGCACGTGACGGCCGAATGGTTGCTACGCGATTCTGGGGCTCAGATGTCCCGAACGTGGCAGAAGGACGTCGTTGCGGATATGAAACGCGTCTTCGAGCGCCATCCGGCGCCGGGGCGTCCATATGTCGAAGCCCTCCGGAAGCAAGCACTCGAACGCGTCGCCTCTCGGCCGCCTGGCGATGTTTTTACACCGACGGTCTCTGTTGCCGACTGGGGGGAACGTGTTCCGGGAGCGGATGCTTGAGGTACGATAAGGAAGGGATGTCCGCGTGATCCGTCTGCGACGCAAATCGAAGCCTGTCTTCCTCAAGAATAAAACCGACGTCTCGGATGCTAAGGGTGTTTGGATCGGCGGCGATCATCCGATCGCGGTGCAGTCGATGACGACCACCGACACGGCGAACGTCGATGCGACGCTCGAACAAGTTTACGGCCTTGCGATGGCTGGGTGCGAGATCGTGCGGGTCACGTGTCAGGATCCTCGAGACGCCGCGGGTCTGCCCGCCATTGTCAACCGCTCGCCCGTTCCTATCGTCGCCGACGTGCACTTCGATCATCGCATGGCGCTCGCCGCAATCGAAGCCGGCGTCGCAAAGCTGCGACTCAATCCGGGCAACATTACCGAT
Organism: Candidatus Baltobacteraceae bacterium; assembly: GCA_036489885.1. Lineage (NCBI taxonomy): Bacteria > Bacillati > Vulcanimicrobiota > Vulcanimicrobiia > Vulcanimicrobiales > Vulcanimicrobiaceae > Vulcanimicrobiaceae bacterium. Next base: position 119,093 of record DASXEW010000002.1, on the reverse strand, counting down.
CCGGAGAAGACGCGCGAAGTCGTGAAGCTCGCCGTCGAGCGCGGGACGCCGATTCGCGTGGGCGTCAACTTAGGGTCGCTTGCGAAAGATCTGGAAGAACGCCTTGGGCTCACTCCTGAAGCGATGGTCGAATCAGCGGTTAGGCACATCGAAATTCTCGAAGATCTCGGCCACACCGATGTCGTGATCTCGCTCAAAGCGCACGAAGTACAGACGACCGTCTACGCGTACCGGCTCATGGATAAGCGGCTCCGGGAACGCGGTACCCCGTACGCGCTGCACTTGGGAATCACGGAAGCAGGCCTACCGCGCGATGGGACGATCAAGAGCGCGATCGGGCTTGGAATTCTGCTCTGGGAAGGCATCGGCGACACCTTGCGGGTCTCGCTGGCGGCCGACCCAGTCGAAGAGGTCCCGGTTTGCTGGGGGATCCTCAAGTCGCTTGGTCTGCGCGAAAAAGGCTTCGATATCACAGCCTGCCCCTCGTGTGGCCGGGCCGAGATCGAGGTCGTCGACCTAGCCGAGCGCGTCGAGGCCCTAGCCAAAGAGTACACCGCACCCGTGAAAGTCGCCGTGATGGGATGTGTCGTCAACGGCCCCGGAGAGTCTAAAATGGCAGATGTCGGGGTTGCCGGTGGTAAGGGCAAGGGTGCCATCTATCGCCGGGGTAGCCTGGTCGGGACCTATCCTGAGGAGCGCCTGCTCGGTGCTTTGCGGGAAGAGATCGAAAAGGTTATCGCAGAGGTCTATCCGGACTACGCACACGAGATCGGACGACATGAACAAGCCGCGCCCGCTTAGTCTTCGAACCTTGCTCTCGACCGGCGCGATCGCACTGGCCGCTTCGGGTACGCTTGCGTTTTCACGTCCCGCGACGATCGACGTCGATGGCCGTCGTGTGGCTTCGGATGTTCCGCCCGTGACGATCGATCAGCAAGCCTACTTGCCGCTCCGCGCTGTTACGACGGTGCTCGGTGCGCAATTGCGCTACGAAAAAGCGAGCCGTTCGATTGAGGTTGTCCGGGGTGCCGATACGCTCAAACTCCACCTCGGAACGCAATCGGCAACGCTGAATGGACGAACCATCAAGCTGTCTCACGCACCCTTCACCGTCCGCGGACGAACGATGGTCGCCGCGCGCACACTCGAGCGGGCGCTTGGGCCGAAGGTTCGCTACAACGCGCGCAAATCGCAGATCAACGTCTTCACGACGGACACTTCGGTCGCAGCGGATCAGAGCGACTCCTCGACTTCCGACGCCTTCTAAGCGCACGCGCCCGTAAAGGGCGCCGGAAATTTGGCCGATGATCCGTACGATCCAATGATTCAAACATTTGGTCCGAAGGCTCAGCGGTTCGCACAACAGTTGCGCGATCCAAAATTCGACGCGATCTTCGCGGACATGGAATACGTGTCGCAGGCGTATCCAGCCGCAGTCCAGGCGCGCCAAAACGGAGTTCAGGTCTACGGGATGGTTTTTTGGGACGATCCCCGCTGCGTATCGGTCGAAGGTCCTGCGTTGCACATTCTGCAGCACAACATGGGGATGGATGACCGGCTTCGATTGTTTGCCTCGATGGCGGACGGCTCTTTAGTCGTCAACGGCAAACCACTGAGCACAACGATTACCGTTCCACCCGAGCTCAGAGCGCTGTTGCGTGAATTCATCGCGCTAGTGCCCGCGCAACTCTTCCGAAGCGTCAGCGATTGCGATCGCTTCACCAATACCTTCGGATGCCGGTCTTCCGAATGGGATCTCGCCGTTGCGCCTGCGGCGATTCCGGACGTTACGTGGCAACCGTCGCAACAAATGCGCGTTGTCGTTTGGGCGCCGGAGACGCCGCCGGATCGACTGGCCATCGTCGGTTTCGCGCTCGAAGAATTGCATGCCGAAACATGGATCGTTTGCGCTGAGGGCGAGCAGGTAGACGTTCGCGCGCATTTTATCGGCGCGACCGATCGCCGTGTTCCAGAGTTGTTGTCGACGGCTTCGTGCGTCGTCGTCCCTGCGCCAAGCGATCCCTCCGCGGCAATCGCCTTCGCCGAGCGAGGTTTCCCGCTCGTCGTTACCTCGACGAGCGGTGCTGCAGAGTTCATCGCGCGCGCCGAGATCTACGAGCCCTGGGATGGTCGCGGCCTCTTCAAAGCTTTGCTCCGTTCGGTTGGCAGATCGGCATCGTGTCGCGCTTCAAATGTCCGCATGCCGCCGGCGCTGCGACCGTCCGGCATCGATTGGACGGACCGCGAAGCCCCGCTCGTCTCCGTCGTCATAACAACGTACAACCGGCCGGACGAACTACGCGAAGCCCTTGCGTGTGTTGTGAGACAGACGTACCCGAATATCGAATGCATCGTCGTGAACGACGCAGGAACGCCGGTCGGTGACATCTGCAACGAAGTTTCGCGGTTTAACGTGCGTCTCATCGACCTGCCTGAAAACGTCGGTGTTATGCACGTGCTCAATAAGGGATTGCGCGTGGCCACCGGCAGATATATTTGTGCCTTCTCGGACGACGATCGGATCTTCCCGGATTTCATCGAGCGGCTCGTCGAGGCGACGGAGGGCTCCGGATCTCCGGTCGCGCACACGAACACGCTGGCACGCTATATGCGGCGGCTCGAAGACGGCTCGCTCAAGCTAATCGGCTACAATGCAACGGTTCTGAGCCAGACGATCGATCCCACTGGAATCCTGTTCTCTCCATGGATTGCTGCCATGAGTATGTTGGTACGGCGAGATCTCTACGAGACGCTCGGCTACTACGATGAAACCTCGATTTTCAACGACTATGAGATCTATCTGCGCTTTGCAAAGCACGTCGACATCGTTCACGTCAACCATTTCAGTTGCGAATTTACCTGTCGAACCGACGCTTCGAACTTTGGAACGACGGCCGTTGCCGGAGAAGCGGCACGCGAGCACCTCGCGGCCATTTTCGAGCAGTTTCCACTTCGAGATCGGCCCGCGCTCGTAAAGCTACGGGAAAACACCCTTCGCGTCGTGGCTCAGCGACCAAGCGGCATGAAGTATCCGTATCCGCCCACCTTCGTCTTTCCGGGCGAAGAGCAGCACGCCTGAGGCCGCCAGGGCCCTTCCAGGCCGGATAACGGTCGGGGTCCCTTTCACCGATATTCTTACTGATATGGATATGGTCGAGCGCTACCTCGCCGAGATGGAGCGCGCCCTGCGCGCGCTTTCCCGTGACGACGTGCGCCGGGTCGTCGGCGCGCTGTTCGACGCTTGGCGCTGGGACAAGAACGTCTGGATCATCGGCAATGGTGGCAGCGCAGCCACGGCCTCGCACATGATGAACGACCTGTGCAAATGCACGCTTGTCGACGGTCAGCCGCGCTTTCGTGCAATGGCGCTCACCGACAATGTCCCGCTCGTCACCGCGATTGCGAACGACCTCGAATACGAGGAAATCTTTGTCGAGCCGCTGCGTACGCACCTGAGGAAGGGCGATGTGCTCATTGCGCTTTCGGGCTCCGGCAATTCCGTAAACATTTTGCGCGCCGTTTCCTACGCGAAAGAGTTCGGTGCGCTGACGATCGGACTGTGCGGACAGCCCGGCGGCAAGCTCGCAGTTTCTGCCGACATGTGCGTGATCGTTCCGGCCGATCGGATCGGGCAGCAAGAGGACGGTCACCTGATCCTCAACCACGCGATCGCTTTGGCGCTCCGCGAGCGCATCGAGCTGTACGCGACGCGGAGCGTCAACGCGTCGGCGATTGCCGGATAGAGTGCCGATGCGTGCCATAGTAACCGGAGGTGCCGGCTTTATCGGCAGCCACCTCGTCGATCGTCTTGTTGCGGACGGCGCCGACGTCACCGTCATCGACAATCTGCGTACGGGGCGTCGAAGCAATCTCGATGCGGCGATCCGCAGCGGGCACGCAACGCTCGTTCAGCTCGACATCGCCGGTGCGCTCGATGAGATGCGCAAGCTTTTCCGCGATGCAGCCGTCGTCTTTCATCTTGCGGGTTTGGCCGACATCGTGCCGTCGATCGAGCGCCCCGAGGATTACTTCCGGGCAAACGTCGACGGAACGTTCGCGGTCGTTGAGGCAGCGCGCGACGCCGGCGTCCCGCGTATTGTGTACGCCGCCTCCTCGTCGTGTTATGGGATTCCTGATTCCTATCCGACGTCCGAAGCTGCCGAACTCCGGCCTCAATATCCGTATGCGCTCACGAAACTGCTCGGCGAGCAAATCGTCCTGCACTGGGGCAAAGTGTACGGCATTTCGACGACGTCGCTGCGGCTGTTCAATGTGTACGGACCACGTTCGCGCACGACCGGAACGTACGGTGCGGTCTTCGGCGTCTTTCTGGCGCAGAAGCTCGCCGGAAAACCCTATACCGTCGTCGGTGACGGAAAACAAACCCGCGACTTCACGTTCGTTTCCGACGTTGTTGACGCGTTTGTCACGGCGGCTGCAGTCCTCGAACGCGGTGGTCCGGCCAATCAAATCTATAACGTCGGGTCAGGTGCGACGCAAAGCATCAATCGGCTCGTCGAGCTGCTCGGCGGCGACGTGGTGCACATTCCCAAGCGGCCGGGAGAACCGGATTGCACGTTCGCCGACACGTCGAAGATCGCGCGAGAATTGCATTGGAGGCCGCAGGTACGGTTCGAGGACGGGGTCGCCGGGATGCTGCAGGCTATCGATGCTTGGCGCGATGCTCCGCTGTGGGATCCCGACTCGATTGAAAAAGCAACGAAGACCTGGTTCGAGAGACTGGGTTCGACCCAAACGGTAGGAGCGTAAGATGAGCCGGAAGGTGCTAGTTACCGGTGGCGCGGGTTATGTGGGCGCGATGCTCGTCCCCAAGCTGCTTGGACGTGGTGACGCCGTCACCGTGCTCGATACGTACTACTTCGGTCACGATCCGCTCGCTAGCTTGCACGGTGCAGCCGGTTTACGCGAGGTCGAAGGCGATCTCCGCGATCGCGACGCGATCCGCCGGGCACTCGAAGGCTGTGATACCGTCATCCATCTGGCGTGCATCTCCAACGATCCGTCCTTCGAGCTCGATCCTTTGCTTGCAAAGTCGATCAACTTTGACGCGTTCGAGCCGCTCGTCGAGGAAAGTAAGCGCGCGGGCGTGCGCCGTTTCGTCTTCGTCTCGTCCAGCTCGGTTTACGGCGTCAGTGAAGCCGAGCGCGTGACGGAAGAACATCCGCTGCGGCCGCTCACAGATTACTCGAAATATAAAGCGTTGTGCGAACCGGTTGCGCTCGCGGCGCAGAGCCCCGATTTCACCGTCATCGTCTTACGGCCGGCGACGGTTTGCGGCTTTTCGACGCGCATGCGTTTCGATCTCTCGGTCAATATTTTGACCAATCATGCGGTCAACAAACGGAAGATTACGGTTTTCGGCGGCACCCAGACGCGCCCGAACATCCATATCGAAGACGTGACCGATCTATACGTCGACATTCTCGACGAACCGGCCGCCAAGGTCGCGGGCGAAATCTTCAATGTCGGTTATCAGAATCACACGCTGGCGCGGCTGGCCGAGATCGTGAAGAGCGTCGTCGAGCACGAGCTTCCGGATTTGGCGCCGATTGCGATCGAAACCACCCCGACGAACGACAACCGTTCGTATCGCGTCGAGTCGGAGAAGATCGCGCGCGTGCTTGGATTTCAACCACGCCGGACGATCGAAGATGCCGTTCGGGATCTTTGCCGGGCGTTTCGCAACGGCCGCTTCCCGTACGCCATCGATGACGAACGCTACTACAACGTTCAGCTAATGAAAGGCGCCAAGGCGCGCACGAACGGATCGGCGCTCGCAGCCAGCGGCTGATCGGTCTTTTCGTAGCGGCCGCCGAGCGGCGCCTTATCCAAAAGAAACGCGACCGAAAGCAAATCCTCGAAGCGTTCGATTTGGGCAGCGGAGCGCAGTTCGAGATTTTCGAGCGCCGCATGCAGCGTCGCTCCGGATTCCAGGATGCGCGTGTAGAGCTCACGCCGGCGAGCAGCTTGCGCAGGCAACATGAAGACGCTGAAGCATACGATTGCCTCGAGTTTGGGAAGCTCGCGCAGCACGTTCTCGAGCATCATGTAACACTCGGGCATCGCGTATTCGGCGGAGCTCACCAAATAGATCAGACCGCGCCGCGTGCAATAGTCACGAATGACCAGGTTTTGCACGCGTTGCGGTATGACCGAGCCGCGCACCGGCCGGCTTGCAATATACCCTCGCGCCCCGCGGTGCTCAGTCATCGAATCCCGGAGGAAGCGCGTAGCTCATGCCAATCCGGGTCGCCGGTCGTATCAGGATTGGGTCGAAGAAATCGCCGAGCTGCTTGTCGGAGTACGGCGTGAAGAGCGCTTTGAAGCGGATATTGATCGACCAGCGCGTCGTCGGTTCACGGTTGACCCGATTGCCGTGCATGACGGTATGGGTGAAGACGAGCACGTTTCCGTATGGGATATCGAGGTACGTGAGATCATCAGCAGCCGCGTCGGTAAACTCTTCGACCGAGCGTTTCGCATATTCATGAAGCCGTTCGCGCCAGCGCGCATCCGCGTCACGTGTCAAAACGAACATGCTCTTGGTGCGAGCCACGTCGACCAGCGGTATCCAGAGCACGGCTTCGAACGGAGAATCTTCCGACCAGGCATCGGAGTGAAGCGGAAGGACGGAACTCTCGTCGTTAGGGAGCTGAATCGAAAAACCAAGCCCGCGTTGCATCGCGAGCTCATTGCCGACGATGCGTTCAAGCAGTCGCCGAGCGCACGCGAAATACGTCGGACGAAACCAAGCCGCCGCTTGCAGCGCGTCGATGAGCGTCAATCGCAGATCGTTGAGCTGGGCCGGCTTCACGCTCTCTGCGATGCGATCGAGAAACTCAGTGGGGTTCGCCGGCGCGGGCACGCCGAGCGCCTTCGCAGCCGTGCTCGCGACGAAGCTTTGGATATGATCGAGCGCCGAGCGATCTTCGGCCGGTTCGATGACATAGCCAGCGCCGAGAAAAGACTCGCGGATACGCGCGTCCTCGGCGTCTTCAAAGCGGGTGTGCGGGTCGATGGAAACGGGCATGTTCACCGCTCCTGCGGTCGAAGGTGAGTTGTGATGCTGCGAATCGGGATCGATTTCGACAACACCATCGTCGATTACCGTCCGATCTTTGCGGCGGCCGTTCCGGGTCTGATTGCGGGCAAGACGAGCGTGCGCGATGCGTTGCGTTCGCGCCCGAATGGAGAAGCCGAATGGCAGCGGTTGCAGGCGCATGTCTATGGAACCGCGATCGTAAATGCTCCCGCGTTCTCGGGGTTTGATGCGTTTCTTCGAACCGCACGCGCGAACGCTGCCGACATCTATATCGTGAGTCATAAATCGCGCTTTGCGGCAGCCGATCCCCAGGGGCGCGATTTGCGCCAGGCCGCGAGCAATTGGCTCGAGGCTGCGGGGATCAAAGTCGACGGTGTTTATTTCGAAGGAACGCGCGCGGAGAAGCTGGCGCGCATCACGGATTTGCGCCTGACGCACTTCATCGACGATCTCGAAGATGTGCTCGCCGACGCGGCCTTTCCAAAGGAAACGCGCGCAATTCTTTTCGAGGATTCGTGGGACGTGGTGTTGCGTGATGTCTTCGGCTGATCCCGTACTTGTTGCGCTGGCAGAGCGCCTTGCGGGCGCGCGGGTACTCGAGCTTACCCCGTGCACGGGCGGCGGGAACAACCGGGTTTTTCGTCTTGTCACCGATGCGCGCACCTACGCACTCAAAGTATACCGCCGCAGCGAAAACGATCGGCGCGACCGTCTCGGAGTCGAGTTCAGCGGCCTGCGCTACGCCTGGACCGTCGCGCCGGGGCGCGTCCCAGAACCGTTCGCGGCCGATGCCAAAGCTGGGATCGCGCTCTACGAGTTCGTCGTGGGCGACCGGGTCGAGAGACACGCCTCCGCGGAGATCGATCAGGTCCTCGCCTTCCTAGAAGCCCTGCATGGAGGCCGCGCCGCACCCGGGACGCAGATGCTTCCCCCTGCTTCGGAGGCGGGGTTGAATCCGGACGACATTCGGGAACAGATCGAGCGTCGATTGGCGCTGCTCGACACGGTGGACGGAGAACCGGCCCTGCACGCGTTTCTCGCGGAGCGGTTCCGCCCTACCTACGCGCGGTTTTTGCCCGCCTTGGCCGGCGTCGTCCCCGTCCGTCGCGACGACCGGACGCTCTCCCCATCCGACTTCGGCTTCCACAATGCGCTTCGCCGCAACGGCGAGGTGGTGTTCCTGGACTTCGAGTATTTCGGGTGGGACGACCCCGCCAAGCTGGTGTGCGACTTTCTCTGGCACCCGGGGATGCGGCTCTCAGAGAACGAGCGCGGTCAGTTTTTGGCCGGGGCCGCCGATGTTTTTAAGGAGGGCACCCCGCTGCTTTCGCGGCTTCACGCGTTCGAGCCACTCATTGCTCTTCGCTGGGCCACGATCGTCTTGGGCGAGTTTCTCCCGGAAGTTCGGGAGCGCCGGAGGTACGCGGCCGGAGGTGACCTGGAGCGCAACGCTCTGCGAGCCCAGCTCGCCAAAGCGAACGCGATCCTTGACCGCCTGGAGATTCAAACGGCAGACCGTACGGCACCATGACGACAACAACTCATCCAACGATGCACCTCGACGAGCGTTCGCGAGCTCTTCGCGAATCGATTGTCGACGCGCTCATCGGGGGGGGCCGCGGTCACGTTGGCTCAGCGCTTTCTCTAGTTGAGATACTCCGCGTGCTCTACGACGACGTGCTGAACGTTCGTCCGAGCGAGCCGAAGTGGGTCGATCGCGATCGCGCGATCCTCAGTAAAGGACATGGGTGTCTCGCGCTTTATGCGATCCTCGCGGATCGCGGATTCTTTCCGCGCGAGGAATTGCTGCGACAAGCACGCGCCGGCGCAATGCTCGGCGGTCATCCGGAAGTGCACATTCCTGGAGTTGAAGCTTCGACTGGTGCACTCGGACACGGTTTGCCGATCGGTGTCGGCCTCGCGATCGGTGCACGTATGCGCAAGGCGACGCACCGCGTCTTTGTCGTTACCGGCGACGGGGAGTTGGATGAAGGCTCGAACTGGGAGGCCGCACTCGCAGCCAGCAAGCATGGACTAGACAACTTGACCGTCGTGGTCGACTACAACAAATTGCAGTCGTTCGGGCCGGTGGAAGAAGTGTTAGGCCTCGAGCCGCTCGATCGTAAATGGGAAGCATTTGGCTTCGCCGTCCGTCAGTGCGATGGGCACGACATGCGCGCGCTACGTGAAGCGTTGACATCGGTTCCGTTCGAGCGTAGCAAGCCCAGCGTTCTGATCGCGCATACCGTCAAGGGCGCCGGTATCCCCGTGTGCGAGCACGATCCGATCTGGCATCACAAAGCAACCTTTGACGCGGCTGCAGGCGCCGAGCTGCGCGCATCGCTCGCGAGTGCGCAAGCCTATGCGTAAGGCGGCGATGTCGTCGATCTTTCGCATTGCGAAGCGCGATGCGCGCGTTGTTTTCATCGGCTCGGATCTTGGAGCCGGGACGCTCGAAGATATGCGCCGCGAAATGCCGGAGCGCTGGTTCATGGAAGGCGTCAGCGAGCAGAGCATCATCGGAATGGCGGCCGGTCTTGCGATGGAAGGATATCTTCCGTACGTCAACACGATCGCGACGTTCCTGACGCGTCGCTGTTACGAACAGATTGCAATTGACCTGGCTTTGCACAAGCTCCCGGTTCGCTTGATCGCAACCGGCGGCGGCGGCGTCTACGCACCGCTCGGACCGACGCACATGGCCGTCGAGGATCTCGGCATCATGCGTTCGCTGCCGAACATGACGGTCGTCGCGCCCGCTGATGCGCCGGAGATGGAGCGCGTCCTCGATGCATCGCTCGACGTCGCAGGTCCGATGTACATACGCGTCGCCAAAGGCGGCGAGCCGGTCGTGTCGCTCGCAGAAGGCTTTGAAATGGGAAAGTCGGCGATGCTGCGCAAGGGACGCGACGTACTGTTTGCATGCACCGGCGTCATGGCCGCGCATGCATTGCGCGCGGCGGAGATGCTGGCCGGCGATGGTATCGATGCGGGCGTTCTGCATCTGCATACGCTCAAGCCGCTCGATGAAAGCGGCATTATCGCCGCAGCGAGAGGTGCGCGGCTCGTCGTGAGCGTTGAAGAGCACACCATAATCGGTGGACTCGGAAGCGCCGTCGCTGAGGTGCTCGCGGAATCGGACGTTCGTGCACGCTTGGTTCGGATGGGGTTGCCCGACCGGTTCTCGCGCGACTACGGCAATCAAGAGAACGTCCTGCGCGTTGCAGGACTTCTTCCAGACAATCTACGGGATCGCGTGCGCGAGCAGTTGCGTCTCCCGATGGCGGTATAATCACGATGCTCACGCGCGTTCGCTACTCATATCTTGCGCAGCAATTCGATCCGGCTGCCGTCGACGAGATCCTCGAACGCATTCGGCGTGTTGTCGGCGAGGGATCGTTTACGCTAGGTCCTGCGGTGGCGCAATTCGAAGAGGAATTCGCCAAGCTGATCGGCGTTGCGCACGCGGTCGGCGTCGGGTCGGGAACGGATGCCCTTAAGCTCGCACTGCGCGCGGCCGGCGTCGGGCACGGCGACGAAGTTATTACGGCCGCCAATACGTTCGTCGCAACGGTTGGTGCGATCGCCGAATGCGGCGCGGCGCCCGTTTTCGTCGATTGCGACGACAGTTTTTGCATGGACGTCACGCAGGTCGAACGCGCCATCACGCCACGAACGAAAGCGCTTCTGCCCGTTCACTTCACCGGCGAGACGGTCGACATGGCGGCGTTGAGTCAAATCGCCGAGCGTCACCAGCTTCCGATCGTTGAAGACGCCTGCCAGGCGATTCTTGCCGAATCGAATGGGAAGCGCGCCGGAACGTGGGGCGTTGCCGCCGGTTTTTCGTTGCATCCGCTCAAGAACCTCAATGTTTGGGGCGATGCCGGCGTCGTCGTAACCAATGACGACAAGGTCGCAGCACAGCTGCGTCTGTTGCGCAATCATGGTCTGACTAGTCGCGACGACGTTGAAATTCTTGGGTACAACTCACGTCTGGATTCGGTGCAAGCCGTCGTCGGATCGTGGCTCATCGGACAGACGCACGACATCACGGCGCGCCGAATCGACAACGCCGCCTACTACGATCAGGCGTTTTCGAAAATATCCGCGCTCCGCGTCCCGCCACGGCGCGCAAGCTCGCGGCGCGTCTATCACCTTTACATGGTCTTTGCCGAGCGGCGCGACGACTTGTACGCATACGTGCGCGATCACGGCATCTCGACGAAGATCCACTACCCGGTTCCGATCTATCGTCAACCTGCGCTTGCCCATCAGGGACACAAGCTCGGTGACTTTGCTGTCTCGGACCGGCACGCCGGCGAGGTGATCAGCTTTCCTGTCGATCAGCACATCTCACGCGACGAACAGGATTACGTGATCGACGTGGTACGCAACTTCTATGCTGGCTGAAGCCGCACGCAACGTGCGCTTCATCGACTTCCACGCACAGTTCGAGGAAGAGCGCACCGCACTGCTGCCGATGATCGAAGAGATTCTTGCGAGCGGTGAGTTTATTGGCGGAAGTAAGGTCGACGAGTTAGAGTCGGCGCTGGCGCGATATGTGGGCGTTCGCCGGATCGTAACGCTAGCATCCGGGACGGACGCACTACTGCTTGGGTTGCGAGTGCTCGGCATCGGCTCCGGCGACGAAGTCATTACGCCTTCGAACTCGTTTCTTTCATCGACGGCCGCAATCGTGCACATCGGTGCGACGCCGGTGTTCGCCGACGTTCTACGCGATCAAACGTTGGACGTGGACGCAGTTGCGGCTGCTATCACACCGCGCACGCGCGCGATCATGCCCGTGCATCTCACCGGTCGAGTCGCCGACATGCCTCGTTTCGTCGAGCTTGCAGAGCGTCACAACCTCGCAATCATCGAAGACGCCGCCCAAGCTTTCGGTTCGAAGCACTCCGAGCGCTACGCCGGAACCTTCGGCGCGATCGGTTGCTTCTCGACGCATCCGCTGAAGAACCTCAATGCTGCGGGCGACGGCGGCTTCATCGCAACGAACGACGATGCAATGGCGGACCGCCTTGTGCGGCTTCGTAATAACGGCCTGAGTGATCGGGATACGGCGCTCGAGTTCGGCTTCGTGTCACGTCTCGACAATTTGCAGGCCGGAATTCTGCTCCATCGCCTTTCGCGAGTCGACGGCGTGATTGGCCGGCGCCGCGCAAATGCTGCGCTCTACGATCGTTTGCTCGAACCAAGCGCCGTGTTCGTTCCGCCGACGCCGGCCGAGCAGTTTCACAGTTACCATCTGTACGTCGTGCAAGCCGAACGCCGCGAGGAGCTGCGCGAGCACCTCGCGCAACGCGGTATCTCGACGAAAGTGCACTATCCGATTCCGATCCATATGCAGCCGGCCGCGGCGCATCTTGGCTACGGGCGCGGCTCGTTGCCGGAGACCGAGCGGCAGGCCGAGCGGATTCTCTCGATTCCGATCAATCAATTTCTTTCGCCTGACGACGTTACGTACGTGGCGGAAGCGGTTAACGAGTTTTACCGGTGAACGGCTCGCCGACGCTGAAGCCCGGCAAGCGAATCGATCTCGTGCAATCGCTGCACGCGTCGACGAAACGCGATTATGTCGCCCGCGTCGTCGAACACGACAAAGCTTCTTGCGCCGAAGTCGCATCGCAATTCGGATACGACTACTGGGACGGCGATCGTAAATACGGATACGGCGGTTATAAATACGATGGCCGCTGGCGGCCGCTGGCCGAACGCTTTGCCGAGATCTACGGATTGCGCAGCGGCGATCGCGTCCTGGATGTCGGATGCGGAAAGGGCTACCTGCTCCACGAGCTGAGAGAATCGGTTCCGGGCCTCCAGATAGCCGGCGTCGACATCTCCGCTTACGCGATCGAAAATGCAAAGGAAGAGGTTCGTCCCGACCTTGCCGTCGCGGACGCTGCCGAGCTTCCGTTTGAAGACGGTGCATTCGATCTGGTGGTCTCGCTGGGCGTGTTGCACAATCTTCCGATCGCGCCCTTATGGTCGTCGCTCTCCGAAATTATGCGCGTGTCGCGCGACGGACGAGCTTACGTCATGGTCGAGTCCTATCGGGACGAGCGCGAGAAGGCCAACTTACTCTATTGGCAACTGACCTGCCGCAGTTTCTACTCGACCGAGGATTGGGAGTGGATCTATGCCCGGTCGGGATATCGCGGCGACTACGGATTTATCTTTTTTGCCTGAGGTGCAGTCGGCGTTCGGGCGTCGCGGCGTACGCGTCCTTCACGAGAACAAATGGAGTCGCCTCGAGTTATGGGACATCGTCCATCCAAACGGGACGCCCGGCGAACACGCGCTGATTCGCGTTCGACAGCCGAGCGGCGTCGTGGCGATCGACGGCGACGACCTGGTTTTGACCTCACAGCATCGCTTTGCCATCGACGAGCACGTTCTCGAGATCATCAAGGGCGGAGCCGAGGATGGAGAAGATGCGCTAGCCTGCGCGCGGCGTGAAGCCCGCGAGGAAGCAGGCCTCGTCGGCGGCCGGTGGATCTCGCTCGGCGTCGTCCACGAGATCCCGTCGACCGTCGCCAGCCCGATTGAGGTGTTCTTGGCGCAAGGCTGCGCGTTCGAGCACCCCTCCCCCGAGCAGGTTGAGTCGATCTCGCTCGTTCGGATCCCATTCGCCGAGGCCGTCCGCAGGGCCGTGACCGGAGGGATCGACGACGCGGTGACCGTTGCCGCCCTCTGCCGCGCGGCCTTTGCCCTAGGGCGGCTGCCATAGGATATCCCAGACTGAGGTGCGCCCGGGCTTCGGCCGATAACCAGGTCAGGTAGGGTAAGTAGTTGATGCATCTCATCGATCGAGCAGAAGGCGCGAAAAAAATCCTCGAGCTGTACGAGCTCGGGCGCATTCTCGAGGGTTATCACGGCTCGGGGAAGCGGATCGTACACGCGCACGGCGTCTTCGATCTGCTCCACGTTGGCCACATTCGCCACCTCCGCGATGCAAAGCGCATGGGGGACGTCCTGGTCGTAACGATCACAGAGGATATCCACGTCAACAAGGGCCCAAACCGGCCGGCGTTTGCGGAGACTTTACGTGCCGAAGCGCTGGCTGCGCTCGCCGACGTCGATTACGTTGCCATCAACCGCGCACCGACTGCGATCGAAGCAATCCGTATCCTGCGTCCTGACGTTTACGTGAAGGGTCCCGACTATCGCCGCCCGGAGCAAGACATCACGGGGATGATCGACATCGAGGAGGCCGCAGTACGCGAGGTCGGCGGCCGAATCGAAATCACCGACGACATTACGTTCAGCTCCTCGAACCTGATCAACACGTTCATGCCCGCGTATGGTGAGGAGGTCGAATCCTACCTCAACCAGCTCCGTTCTCGCTGGTCGACGAAAGAGTTGCTGGACTACGTCGCGCGTCTATCAAGCCTCAACGTGATGGTCGTCGGCGAGGCGATTTTGGACGAGTACGTCTACGTCGATCAAGTTGGTAAATCGGCGAAAGATCCTGTGCTAGCCGTGCGTCACGAACGCGCGGAGACATATGCCGGCGGCTCGCTGGCAGTCGCGAACCACCTCGCTTCCTTCTGCAAATCGGTGGAGCTGGTCACGTATCTCGGCGCAAACGAAGCGAACGAGCGCTTCATTCGAAGCAATCTCGCCGCGGGCGTCCGGGCGAACTTCATCTACAAGAGCGACTCACCGACGATCGTCAAGCGTCGCTATGTTGTTTCCGAGCCCCACACGAAGCTCTTCGAAGTCTATCACATGAACGACGCGCCTCTAACCGATGCAGAGGAGTCAGAACTCTGTTCGCTGCTGGAAGCGAGGCTGGGCAACGCCGATTTGGTCGTCGTGGCCGACTTTGGACATGGCTTGATGGGCTCCCGTGCCAAGAAGCTTCTGATCGATAGCGAACGTTTTCTCGCCGTCAACACGCAGATTAATGCAGCTAACATCCGGTTTCATGCCATCTCCCGCTACTCCAGCGCGGACTATGTCTGCATCAATGAAGGCGAGCTGCGCCTCGACGCACGCGACCGCTCGACGCCGCTCGAGACGCTCGTGGCCGACCTGGGCAGCAAACTGCGTTGCGACCGCTTTCTCGTTACGCGCGGACGCTCGGGCGTCGAGTATTATTCGCCTCAGGGCCGTTTCGTGGCGCCCGCGCTTGCGACGAACGTTGTCGATCGAATCGGCGCAGGAGATGCGGTTCTTGCGATCTCGTCGGCGTGCGTTGCTGCGGAGGTGCCTCCGGAGATCGTTGCATTCATTGCGAACGTCATCGGAGCGCAGAAGGTCAAGACGATGGGGAATAGCAACGCTGTGCAGCGAATTCCGACTCTCAAATTTATCGAGACGCTTCTGAAGTGACCGCAAGCCTCGTCTATCGAGAGGAAAACCCTGAGGTCTACTACTCGAATCAGTCGCTGGTCGTCGTCGACGACAGCACGATTGCGTTCCTGAAATCCCGGGCCGCTTCGAGTCCGCGCAAGCAAAGCCGCCTGTGCATGCACGCGAATCCGAGTGATGCGCTCCATCAGATGCTAATCATCCACCATCGCGACGTGTACGTTCGCCCTCACCGCCACCTAGCAAAAGCCGAATCCCTCCAAATCCTCGAAGGCGCGGCGACCGTCGCTCTCCTGGACGAGCACGGTGGTGTGAACGGCGCGATCCGGTTAGCGGATCCCGCAAGCGGGAAGCCCTTTTTTTACCGCATTCCGGCGAACGTCGTGCATACGCTGCGGATCGAATCCGAATGGCTCGTATTCATGGAGGTGACGTCCGGACCGTTCGTTCGCAGCCAGACGGAGTACATGGCGTTTTCGCCTGACGGAAGCGACGTTGCTGAGGTGGATCGGTATCTGAAGCGAATCGCGAAGGAAGGTCCAGCTTGCTGAGCCCGTCGTTCTGGATATCGCGTCCGATCCTTGAATGCTTGATGTGCGAATCCCACGAGCTCGTGCTGCGCGTGCCTCTCATGCCCATGCCCATATCGACGCCGAACTTCAACTTGAGTGCGGCCCAGCACGAAGAAGCGACGCGGGGTGTGCCGCTCGATCTTTGGCAGTGCACGAATTGCGGCCACGTCCAGGTCGGTGCAATCGGAAATCCGGATCTTCAGTATCGCGATTACGTGTATACGACCTCGCTCTCGCCCGGGCTTCCAGAGCATTTTCGCCGCTATGCGGCGCAGATTGTCGAGCGTTACGCGCTCGGCGCGGGCTCGCTCGTCGTCGAAATCGGCAGCAATGACGGTACGCTTCTTTCCTTTTTCAAAGAGGAGGGCATGCGCGTCCTCGGCGTTGACCCCGCGCGGAAGATCGCGGATGAAGCCACCGCTCGGGGAATTCCGACGCTTGCAGATTTCTTCTCGGCGGAGCTCGCGTCGTCGATTGCCGGTAACTATGGTCGAGCCGATCTCATTGTTGCGAATAACGTCATCGCCAACGTGCCGAGTCTCAACGACTTTGGGAGCGGAATCGCGAAACTACTTGCGCCGGGCGGCGTATTCGTGTTTGAAACCCAATACGGCCCGGACGTCATCGAGAAAACGCTTCTCGACACGGTGTATCACGAGCATATCTCCTACTTCTTTGCGGCTTCGACGTGTAGTTGGCTGAGGCAGCACGGCTTGGAAGCAATAGAAGTCGAGCACGTGGCCACCAAAGGCGGATCCATGCGAATGGCGGCGCAGCCGCGCGGCAGCAATCGCCCCATAACCGCCGCGGTCGACGCGTGGGTGGCCGCCGAGAGCGCCAAAGGCGCGTTTGGACAGGCGTACTTCGCGCAGCTTGGAATTCGACTGGGCGAAATCCGCAGCCGGCTCGGCGAGGTCGTTGCAGCAGCGCGCGCGAGGAGCCGGGAAGTTGCGGGTTTCGGTGTGTCGGTCGGAACGACGGCACTTTTGCCGCAATTCGGATTGAGCTCAGAGCTTGCGTTCCTATGCGACGACGACCCCAACAAGGCCGCGGTGCTCCGCGGGCCTGACTACACGATCCCGGTCGTTCTTCCGGATGTTCTCTTGCAGCGGCTACCGTTTGCCGTCGTCATCTTCGCTTGGCGTTACGCTGACGCCATCGTGAAGAAGCACGCAGCCTACCTTGGACGCGGGGGCACGTTCGTCGTGCCGTTACCGGAGGTCCGCGTAATTCAGAGCTAAGGGTTTGGAGGCTCGCGCTTGCTGACCCAATCCTCGACGGGCGTCACGAAGGCCGGGTCGGCACTGTTGACGATGAAGCCGTATTTGCGTCCATGTGCGGTCCGGGTTGCGGTGGCTTCATAGCGAAGGTCGATCGACCACCGAAGCCGATCGACGGTCATAGGAGCACAGGCGGCATGCGGGGTTCGCTGCGTGATGATCAGAACATCGCCACGTTCCATCGGCGCAGGGATCGGCGTGTAGCGGGCTGAGTCCTCGGGCGAGAGGCCGACCGTTCCGGTGCGCTTGTAATCGTGGTCGTACACCGGGAAGAATTGATTTCCGGTCTCTTCGGTCGAGAACACCTGCAGTGCGCCGCTATTCACATCGACGCGTTGCAGCGGGATCCACATGGTCATCACGTGGGTTTTGGCTTCCTGATCGGGCTCCGGAGCACCATAGTCCTGGAACCAAAACTGTCCATCCTGATGCCACTTTGTCGTCAAAAGGCCGTCTTCGGGATTGTCCGGGACTTGCGGGCGCGCATTGAAGATGCCATGGATGCAGAGTTCCGGCGTTTCGAAGACGCGGGACGCGATTTCGATGAACGCAGGCAAGCGCATCAGATCGTACATCGTCTCGTTGATGAGATGATGGTTGGGATTACGGCGATGATGCGGGCGGCCGGCAGCGCGCCACGCGCGCAGGTAACGATGCCAGCGGTCCTCCTCCGAAAAATCCGCCTCGATTAGCCCCTGCCCCACCCAGAGCCGGACGTTGAAATCGGCCCAATCGTCGACGAGGCGTCCCGCCAGCTCGAAGAAACGCTCGGGCGCGGCGCCTCGGATAATAGCAAAGCCGTGGCGCCGGTAGTGGGCCAACGTTTCTTCGTCGACGAGGGGTCGTTCGTAATCGAAAGCGCGCACGCGAGGAGACTCCCTCCTGAAAATATCGTCCGGAAGCCTAGGGCGCCTTAGGAATCTTTCTCGTGGCAGATATATGCGCGGCAGAAGCCGTTGTAGTTGGCGTAAAACGTCGTGCCGACGCGCTTGGTCGTCGCCATCCATTCGTCGAACGCGCGCCGCTGGCCATGATACGGGCTTCCGCGATAATGCCAGTAGTCGTCGAGCAGCAGCCACGTCCCCGTCGTCACGATGTCGTCCAGGAACGCGAACGCGTCCTGCGAGGACGAATACAAGTCGCAGTCGACGTTGACGAGCAGACACGGGCCCTTGTCAGCCAATTGCTTCTTATCGAACTTGGGAAGCGTTTCCGAAAAAACGCCCTCGACGAGCGTCACTCGATCGCGCGTCAGTCCGGAAGTGCCACGGATGATGAAGTCCGATACGGCGTCGCGCTGCATCGACTGAAAGTTTCCGGTACGGAATTGCGGCATGAGCTTCAGTGCGTCGCTGTCGTCCGCAGAAAGCTCCGGCAAACCAGCGAACGAATCGAAGCCATAAAGATTGGTCAAAAGCCCCCGAAGCTGCGAATAGACCTGCACCATGCCGAGGCCATTGAGCACGCCGAGTTCCATAAAGTAGCCGTGCGGCATCTCATGTGCCATGTGAAAGGCACGAATGAAGCGCAAAAGATTGACCTTCGATAAGATATTGCCGTCGACGCTCGGATGGTATGCGGGTTCCATGACTTATGGTATCGGACGGGCGCCGTAACTCCCTTAAGCCCCGCGGGCAGCCGTGGTTCGACGATACCCGTAGGCGAAATAGATCGCTAACCCGACCACCAGCCAAACCACGAAACGCAGCCAGGTGAACTGGCTAAGGCCCTGCGTCGAGAGAAACAACGAAAGTGCGATGCCGAAAATTGGAAACCACGGCACGAATGGTGACCGGAACGGCCGGCGCAGCTCGGGGCGATATTTGCGTAACCAAATGACGCCGGCACAGACGATGATGAACGCGCTGAACGTTCCGATGTTGACGAGCTCGAGGAGAGCGTCAAGCGGAACCACGAGCGTGAGAATCGCGACCACGGTGCCCGTCAGCATTGTCATCCCGGCCGGTGTCCCGAAGCGTGGACTGACTTTTGCGACGAAAGGCGGGAGCAGCCCGTCGCGCGCCATCGCGTAGAAAATTCGTGTTTGCCCGAGGAGCGACGTCAGCGCGACGCTCGTGGTGCCGGCAAACGCGCCGAGCACCATGAGGGCTTCGAGAAAGTTGTTGTGCAGCGGCCGCAGCGCCGCGGCAAGCGCCGCATTCTGGTCGACATGATTCCACGGCACGGCTCCGACGAGCACGAACGCGACGCAGCAATAGACAACGGTGCCGATTGCTAGTGACCCGATCACGCCGATCGGGACGTCGCGTTGCGGATTGCGCGTTTCCTCAGCGGTCGTCGTGGCCGTGTCGAATCCGATATACGAGAAGAAAACGAGCGCGGCTGCCGGGATGATCCCCATGCCGTTCCCGCCGACAAGTCCGCCCGCGCCCCAACCGTGCGGCGCGAACGGGTGAAAGTAGGCGGCGTGAAACAGGGTCGCACCGACGATGACGAACACGATGAGCGCGCCGAGCTTTATGACGACGAACGCGTTGTTCGACGAGGCCGTCTCACGAATTCCGAGGGCCAACAGTCCCGAGAGAATCATGACGAACACGGCGCCGATGATGTCGAGATGGAGCTGTCCGAGGTTCATCGAGAAGTGCGCGTTCTGCGCCCACGCCGGGAGCGTGACGCCGATCAGAGCCAGCGCGCTTTGCGCGTATGACGAAAACTGCTGCGCGACCGGTGCCGCGCTGATGCCGTACTCGAGGATCAGGTCCCAGCCGATGATCCAGGCGACGATCTCGCCGAGCGTTGCATAGGCGTACGTGTACGCGCTGCCTGCGATCGGAACCATTGCACCGAGCTCGGCATAGGCGAGCGCCGCAAAGAACGAAGCAAGTCCCGCAAGCAAGAATGCGATGACGATCGCGGGGCCTGCCATCGATATGCCGGGGCCGATCGTCGTAAAGATTCCGCCGCCGATCATCGTACCGATGCCAACCGCGATGAGATCGACGCCCCCAAGCTTTCGGCGTAGCCCTGAACTTTCGGCGCTTGGTGTTAGGCGATCGAGCGGCGCGCGCGCAAAGAGGTTCCGACTCATGCCGGAGGCCGTGCCTGGGCAACCCACAGCGGCTCGGCGACGCCCAGCGCGTGGTTGATCCAGCGCGCCCACACGAAGAGCGCGTCCGAAAGACGATTGACGTAACGGCGAACGTCGGCGCCGACCTCTTCCTTTTCCGCAAGCGTGATAAGCGCGCGCTCGAGACGGCGTGCGATCGTGCGCGCCAGGTGCAGATGCGCGGCTGCGAGCGATCCTCCCGGATGAATGAAGTTCGGGAGCGGTTCGAGATCTTTTTGGGCGTGATCGATGGCGCGTTCGAGCGCAGTCGCTTCGCTCTCGCGCACGGTAGGCATGCCGTCGCGCCCCTTTCCGGGCGGCGTCGCGAGCTCGCTGCCGAGATTGAAGAGCACGTCCTGCGTCCATGCGAGCCACGCGTCGAGCTGCGCGGCGACGTCGATGGCCTTTGATTCATCGAGTGCCCGCGAGCGGCGAATCTCGGCGAGCTCCGCGCGTGCGATGCCGATCGCGCTGGAAAGTTCGTCGGCTGTTCCGTACGTCTCGATGCGCAACGCATTCTTCTTGACGCGTGTGCCGCCGACGAGTGCCGTCGTTCCCTCGTCGCCGGTTCGTGTGTAGATTTTCGTCAGTCTCGGCATGCAGTGAGTCTTCGTTTGAAAGGCGCTTCGCTCCCAGCTCCGCGCCCCTCATGCATCGCATGGGGCCCCCAAACCATCGGGCCCGTCAACACTTTAGAAAATTCTCGATTCCCCGAGGGGGCCCGTAACAAGCTGCGAACCTGGCTCGGGTTATGCAAACGCGTCCCGATGAGCTCGAGTCAGAACCGCTCGTCAAGGAGATACCTCCAAAAGGCGTTGACCTGCCGGAATGGTATCAGGCGGTCTGCTATAAGGCTGAACTCGTCTCACTCGCTCCGGTTCGCGGATGCGTGGTGCTGCGTCCATACGGCTACGGCATTTGGGAGCGATTGGTGGCGGAATTGGACGTGCGCTTCAAAGCGACAGGCCACGAGAACGCGTACTTCCCCCTGCTGATTCCCGAGTCGCTGCTGGCTCGCGAACAAGAACACGTCGAAGGGTTCGTGCCGGAAGTCGCGTGGGTGACGCAGGGCGGCGGTGAAACGTTGACCGAGCGGCTCGCGATTCGCCCCACGTCGGAAGTCACGATCATGACGATGTTCGCGAAGTGGGTGCAATCGTATCGCGACCTGCCGCTCTTGATCAATCAGTGGTGCAACGTGTTGCGTTGGGAAAAGCGCACGCGGCCGTTCTTGCGCACGCTCGAGTTTCTCTGGCAAGAAGGTCACACGGCACACGCAACTCAAGTCGAGGCGGCCGAGGAAGTACAGCGCATGCTCGGCGTCTACAAAGACGTTGCGGAGAACATAGCGGCGATTCCGGTCTATGCCGGCGAGAAGAGCGAGAGCGAACGCTTTCCGGGAGCGCTTCACACCTATTCGATCGAGGGGCTGATGCCCGACGGCCGGGCGCTGCAGGCCGGAACCTCGCACGAGTTCGGTCAGAAATTTGCGCACGCATACAACATTGAGTTCACAGCCGACGATCAGTCACTGCAGCATGCGTGGACGACGTCGTGGGGAATGTCGTGGCGCATGATCGGGGCAACGATCATGGTGCATGGGGACGATCGCGGCTTGCGAATTCCACCCAAACTTGCGCCCTATCAAGTCGTTATCGTTCCGATCGTCCGCGGTGAGAGTACCGCGGTCATGGAAGCGGCGCGGCATCTCTACGCGCGTCTGCTGGACGACGGATACCGGGTGCGGCTGGACGTGCGCGATCAGTCGCCGGGCTGGAAGTTCAACGAGTGGGAGATGCGCGGCGTTCCAGTGCGCATCGAGCTGGGAGCCCGCGACCTCGAAGGCGGCGTCGCAACGCTTGTTCGGCGAGACCGCGCCTTTAAGGAAGAAGGACAGAAGATTGCAGTCCCGCTCGCGGAGGTCTCCACGCACTTGGCAACGCTCCTCGATAGCATTCAAACCTCGCTGTTCGATCAAGCCAAGAAATATCTCGAGTCGCATACGCTGCGCGCGAAGGACCAGGCGGAGTTGTTTTCGCTTCTGCGCGAACGTGCCGGGATGATCGAGATCCCGTGGTGCGGCCGGCCCGAGTGCGAAGAGCACGTCAAAGCCGAGACGAGCGCTACGACCCGCAACATACGGCCGCCGGCGCAAGGTCCAACCTGCGTTGCGTGCGGCGAACCCGCGA
The DNA here is from genome assembly GCA_036489885.1 of Candidatus Baltobacteraceae bacterium. Lineage (NCBI taxonomy): Bacteria > Bacillati > Vulcanimicrobiota > Vulcanimicrobiia > Vulcanimicrobiales > Vulcanimicrobiaceae > Vulcanimicrobiaceae bacterium. The sequence continues at coordinate 96,588 of DASXEW010000002.1, read as the reverse complement.
AGGTACAAGCGTACTTCGCGCAGGCGTACTGACCGGCGTGTACGGGAAGACCGTTCTACCGAATGGCTTACGCATCGTCACGGAACAGATTCCGGCGGTGCGCTCGGCGGCGATCGGTATCTGGGCCGACGTCGGCTCGGCCTGCGAACGGACGCCGCAGCGCGGCATCTCGCATCTTGTCGAACACATGCTCTTCAAAGGAACGCAGCGGCGTAGTGCGCGCGAGATCGCCGAAGCGATGGATCGCGTCGGCGGCAATTTGAATGCGTTCACCGACAAAGAGTCAACCTGCTACTACGCGCGCGTGGTCGACAAGCACATTCCGCTTGCGACGGACGTCCTATGCGACATGTTCCTGCACTCGCGCTTCGATCCGGGCGATCTTTCGCGCGAGCAAAATGTGGTGCTCGAAGAGATCAAGATGTACGACGACGCGCCCGACGAGGTCATCAACGACGCGTTCGTCCGTCTGATGTGGTCGGGCTCGGATCTCGGCGACCCGGTGATCGGATTTCCGCATACGATCACGGCCCTGCGCGCTGACGATTTGCGCGCGCACATGCGCGAGCGCTACACGCCCAAAACCGTCGTCGTAACCGTCGCAGGAAACGTCGAGCACGAGCGAGTCGCCGAATCGTTTACAAAAGCTCTCGAATCGCTAAGCGGTGACGGCGGCGTCCCTCCGGATCAGCGCGTTCGCCTTTCACCAGGGCGCTTGGTGATCACTCGGGATGTCGAACAGGTCTATCTCATCGTTGGTACGCGCGGTTTGCCGGCCGGCGACGACGATCGCTACACGCTTTCGGTAATCGACACGGCGCTCGGAGGCGGCATGTCAAGCCGGCTCTTTCAAGATATTCGTGAAGAGCGCGGTCTGGCGTACAGCGTCAGCTCTTTTCAGATCGCGTACCGGCCGGCGGGGCTGTTTGCCGTTTCGGCCGGCACGTCCGTCGAGCACGCGCAAGAGGTCATCGACCTTATCCGGGAATCGTTTGCACAAGCGCACGAGAAGGGCTTGCGCGAAAGCGAGGTCGAGCTTGCGAAAGAGCATCTCAAAGGCAGTCTAACGCTTGCACTTGAGAGTATCTCAGGACGCATGATGCGCCTCGGGCGCAACGAGCTCACCTTCGGGCGTCAAATCTCGGAGGAAGAGCTCGATCGGAAGATCGACGCGGTTACGATCGCGGACGTGCAGCGACTCTCTCGCGCGCTCTTTGCCCCGGAGCAATGGGGTTTATGCGTTCTCGGTCCGATCGGCGAGGACGACATCGACTGGACGGCCGCCGTCGCTTAGGCAACGTTGACGACCGCGACCGCATCCCTATGGGCCACACAGCTGATCGTTGCGATGGCGCTCAATGGGGTCACGCAGGCAATTCAAATCGGCGCATACGCAGCGCGCTACGCCGGCGTGCAGACGCAGCGGATTGCAGTGTCGATCTCGCTCTTCAATTTATTCGTCACCGCAAGCCGTTTGGCCGCGCTGTTCTTGACGCCGTCGCTCGGCGCGCTCGCCGACAACGCTACGCGTCCCAGCGTCGCTGCGAAGCTGAGTCAGGTTCCACCCGACGTGATCGCGACCTTCGATCTGCAGATGCGTTTGATCGTCGCTGCGGGGACGATTGGGACATGCGCGGGCGCATTCTTGCTCCCGATGTTCATCTATCTTTTTTCGCGCGGCATTCGCTCGTTCGAGCGGCGGAACTCGGTTCTGCAGGCGCTCGTGCGGATCGGCGACCCACGCGTAATGATGGACGTGCTATCGAGTATCCGGCTCCCCGAGATTCGAACGGTTCTGGCATACACTCGCGAGGCGATTCCCCCCAAACTGCTGATCGGCAACCTTGTCGTGATGGCAATCTATGCAATCGGCGTACCGTCCGCATACTACGCGAGCGTCCTGAATTTGGATGCACGCACGACGGCGGCCGGACTTTCCGGCATCGTCAACGGCATCGGAACCTTGGCATTCACGTTCTTCGTTGATCCGACGTCCGCACTCATGGTCGATCAAGCGGTTAAAGGCGAGCGTTCGCTGAACTCGATTCGGGCAATGGTCATCGGCCTGACGGTCACGGCTATCTGCGGGACGATCCTTTCACAGCTGTTGCTATGGCCGGGCGCGTGGGCGATCTCTCATGTCGCATCGCTCTTCGTGCACGGATTTAGAAGGTAGATAAAGTCGAAGGATGCTCAAGAAACTGACGCTCATGCTCCTCCCTGCACTCGCGACTCTGATGCTGTCGGGATGTGCTGGTTCGGTGGAGTCGTGGATCGTTCGGACGCGCGATCACCAAGGCGATCGCGCACTTGAAGCGCGCAATCTCAAGGACGCAGCGCTCGCCTATCGTTTGGCGCTCGACATCAATCCGCAGGACGCGCATGCCCGCACAGGCGCGATTTCGGTGCAGCTGACTTTGGCTGAAAATGCATACCGCCTCGGGAAACTCGAGGATGCGGTAAACTATCTCTCCGTCGCCGAGAAAATCTCACCGACGAATCCGGCCGTCGTCGACCTGCGCCAGCAGCTCTCGCAAGCGCGCCTCAAACGCGACATCGTCATCTCCAACTATCCCGCGTATAAGGCTGCGGGTCAGGATCTGATCCGCTCGTTCACCGGCCTCAAGACGCTCGATGGCTCGATCGTCGCCAGCCTCAAGCGCTTTCAGTACAGTTACGACACGATCGACATCACGCGTGCAATCGAGAACTCATCGGAACTCGCGAGCGAGGTCACACGCAATACTGCGCGGCTGACGCGCTTTAGGCAGACGGTCGAAACCGGAACCGGCGAAAGCGAGACGGAGCATCTCGGCGCGCCAACATCATTGCTGCCGTTGCCCTGATCTCTTGCTCTCTTTTTCGCGCTTGCGAAACTCGCGCCAGCGCTCCTCGGCGCCCGGCAGAGTCTTAGCGTCGTCGGTTTCGTAAACCGGCCACGCGCCGCTACCGGCGAGTAGCGGAAAGCGTTGCATCCAGGCGTAGAGCTCGGTGTTTTTTGCAAAACGGTTCTGCTCGACGGCGATAAAATAGCGCGCACCTTTGCGAATTGCGCTCTGTTCGTCGAACGGTGTCCAGAGCAGCGGATCCTCTTCCCAGCCCTTGTGCTGCATGTAGTAGAGAATCGAGGGGTCGTAGTGCGCCATAACGACCAGCGCGTCCGGAGCGAGAAGCGCGTGCAGGCGGCGCGCTTCGGAATAAACGTTGCGCTTGTAATAATAGTACGGCTGGATCTGTGCGGCGTTGTCGCCGATTACGAGGATTAGGGCGATCACGCTACCGGCGAGCGCAAGTTTCTGCAAGCGTAGCGATGCCGGCGACCAGAGTTCGGCGAAGCGCCGCACGAATGACGCGCCGACGAGCGCTGCGAGCGGGAGTACGGGGTAGAGGTAATAGTCGACACGCTCGACGGTAACGACTACGAACGCGTAGAGCGCCGCAGCCAATAGCCACGAGTACAAGAAGAGATTCGAGCGCGAGCGCAGCGGCATCAAGAAGCCGAGCAGCATCAGCGCGAATCCAACCGGTCCGAGCATCGTCGTGCTGAGCATCGACGGAATCGTCATGAGCGTAACCAGAAGCTTCGCAGCCAGCGCGTGCGGCGAGACGGCCGCTTGCATGAGTGAGGGCAGCACGTGCTGGCGTGTGATGCCGCTGGCCCAATGCCACTCCGCGTGCGCGTCGACCGCGTGGAGATAGAGAAACAGCGAGGTTATTCCCGGAATGATCACGATCAGGCTTCGCACGCGCCCTATACACGCCAGCGGTAGGACGGCAATGAGCGATACCGGCTTTGCGAGGAACGCGAGCGCCAGAAGCACGGCGCAACCGATGTCTTTCCACGGTATAGGTTTGGCGAGGGGTGCCAGTAACGTTCGCGCGGCGGCGTACATTGCGAGGGTAAAGAAAAACGTCATGGCCGTATCGGGCATGAACGTCCGGCCGTAATAGATGCTGCCCGGGAAGATCGCAAATAGCAAGGCGGCAATGAGCCCAACGAGTGCCGATTCGAATAACCACAAGCCAAAATAGGCGATCACGCCAACCGTTCCAAGCGAAAAAACGATTGAGAGCAAGCGCCCAAAAACTTCGTGGACGCCAAAGACCTTGTAGCCGATAGCTGCGAGGTATGGGACGATCTGCAATTCGAGCTCGACATAGTTGGGCGGCGGCCCGTCGTAGTCGGTCTGCGGATAGAAAATGTTGAAGTTGAGCTGCGCGAAGTTACGCGCGATCGCGGCCGTGTCGCCCTGCCGCCACTGTGGATGATCCATAATCGGATCGTGCAAGCCGACGAGCCGAAGTCCAAGGCCGAGCACGAGAATTGCTCCGAGTGCCCACCACCAATACTTCTGTAGGTCTACAGGACGGACCGGAACGTCCAATACTTGTTCACGAAAAAGTTGACGATGATACCCGCGCAGGTCGAGACGAACCACAGTTTGTGGCCTTTGCCGAGCATCGGCGAGGCAGCGAGCGAGACGATCAAGCTGACGCACAGCGCGATTGCGGAAACCGTCAAAAATTTCGCGCCTTCGCCCAGTGCGTGCCCCGTCGAACGGAACGTCCAAACGCGATTGAGGAAATAATTCGAAACGCCGCCGGCCATGAACGCAATCGAAAAGATGGCGTAATACCACATCTGACGCTGGTCGATCGAGAGCGGCAGCTGCAAGATCGTGAAGACGCCGCCGTTGACCGCGAAGCCCGAGGTTCCGACGATCGCAAATTTTATGAACTGCCGGATGCCGCGCCTTTGTGTGATACGCCCGATCAGCGACGCCGCGGTCGTCGCGCTCTCAGGCAACCCAATACCAGTCGGCGAACAGAACCGTAAAGAGTCCCAGCAACGGAAGTGAAAACGCCACGATCGCATTGTTGACGGAGGGACGTGAGCCCCACAAACCCATCAGCACGAACATCGGAAACAAAACCAGCGCGAAGCGCGGCATGCTCATCAGGCTCGACGTCGACATCGGAACCAGAATCGAGAGCGCCATATAGCTCCAGTAGGTCGCCGAAAGGCGGCGGAATGCGGCGACCAAGAGCACGATCATCATTAGGGTGAAGAATAGCTCGAGGAATTGATTTGCAATCATGTTGCCGTTGTGCGCGTGCGTCAGCAACGAGAAGCTGTTTCGCAAACTTACCCACGGCGGCGCCAAATGACGATGCCAATTGATCTGCACGTGCGAGAAGTAGAGCGGGTCGCCGGTGAGGATCCATAGATAGCCCATGTACGACAACAAGCCGAGGGGGATCAGGGCCATCCCGGCAAGCGGCCGCATCAATTGTTCTAGCGGATATTGGAAGGCTTGACGTGCGCCCGGCGAGCGCAGCCACTCGATCAGCATCGGAACGACGAGCAGCACCCCCTCGACGCGCGTCAACGCTGCGAAGAAGCCGATCATCCCGGCCATGAGCCACTTGTGCTCTCGGATGTAGTAGAATGACGCGACCGTCAATGCCAGGAACAACGATTCGGTATAGACGGCCGAGAAGAAGATCGCAGTCGGGAAAATGGAGATGTAGAAGACCGCGCGGTGCGCGACGTGCCGGTTGTACTGATGCTCGACGAGCTTGTAGAAGAAGATCAGCCCGACGAAAAGCGCCGCGTTTGAGATCACGAGACCCGCGACGAGATGGCTGCCGGTCAGCTTCCCAAGCAACGAGATGAGCATCGGATAGAGCGGAAAGAACGCCATGTCGGTGCCGTAGTAGCCGGAGGACGAAATGTCGATGTAATGCACGGCGTCCCAGCGTCCCCATACCGCTAAGATCGGGATCGAAGAAACGGCGACATGCGTCCCGGGGCGTTGCGCGACGACCATCGCGGCTAGCTCAGCGATGACGATGACGGCGGCGCGGCTGACGACGAACGTGACCGCGACGTCCCGAACCGCGCTGTTGAATCGCGCGGCGGCGAAGAGCTTGACGAATGCAAACGTCACGAGCGCAACCGCGATGCCGCGTCCGGTAGCGCTTGCTCCGAATGGGCGTAGGAAACCAACCCACATGATCAGGAGCGCAAGCCACGAGAACGCGTCGGCAGTTAGTGCGGTCTCGAGCGGGACGGCGCAGTGCCGTGCAAAGAAGCGCGCATACGCATTCCAGGCGATCAGCGCCGCAATGACCCCGACCGGGATAGCGATCAAGAATACAATCTCGTCGACGGCCAGCGACGCGCGCACGCGCAAGACGAAGCCGTAAAAGCCAAAGAAACCGAGCGTAGCGCCCGCTGCGCCGACGATGAGTAGCGGGGCGATCCCAGCGCCATAGAGATAGGGCGTTAGGGCAGTAGTTCGGCTGGCCACGACGCGATGCGGTTCGGGTTGCACGCGTCGCCTTCCCTTGGGACATTTGGCAGGTTAGGGGTCCCGTGCAAGCATAGGGAAGCGCACGGGTGAGCGAAGGGAGCGAGTAATGGCGACCACGATGATTCCGCGCTTTGTCAGCGAGTATCCGACGGATTCGCTCGACTTCGTGCGCGTTACGGAAGAAGCGGCGCTCAACGCCTCGCGCTGGATGGGTCGCGGTGAACGCAATATCGCCGACGGCGCCGCCGTCGAAAAAATGCGCGACGCGCTCAACGACATGCAGATTTCGGGCCGCATCGTCATCGGTGAAGGCGAACGCGACGAAGCGCCGATGCTCTTCATCGGCGAAGAGCTCGGACGCGGCGGCATGGAGGTCGACATTGCGGTCGACCCGGTCGAAGGTACGAATCTGGTCGCGAACGGCCTTCCCAATTCGATTGCCGTCATGGCGATTTCAGAACGCGGCGGATTGCTACATGCGCCCGACTCGTACATGCAAAAACTTGCGGTCGGCCCGCGCGCCGCACCTTACGTTCACATCGACGCGAAAGTTTCGGACAATTTGAACGCGGTCGCCAACGCTCTCGAACGTCCGATCAATGATATCACGGTCATCATTTTGGATCGTCCGCGTCACAAGGATTTGATTACAGCCGTTCGCGACGCGGGCGCGCGCATCAAACTCATTTCGGACGGTGACGTCGATGCGGCGATTGCAACTGCGATCGAAGGCACGGGCGTACACGCGTGCATGGGAACCGGAGGAGCTCCGGAGGGCGTCTTGGCCGCAGCTGCGCTCAAGTGTCTGGGTGGTGGCTTCATGGGTCGCCTCAAACCGCGTAACGACGAAGAGGGCCAGCGCGCGAAAGCCATGGGTTTCGGCGACCTCGATCGCGTTCTCACCATGGACGATCTCGCCCCCGGCAAGCATCTGATGTTTGTCGCAACCGGGATCACGGACGGCGATTTGGTCCGTGGGGTCCGCTTCTTTGGGAACGCCGCGCGGACACATTCCATTCTGATGCACGCGCAAAGCGGAACCGTGCGGCACATTGAGAGTGTCCACAGGCTGGGGGCCAAACCGTACCGCGCGAAATAGACGCTCGCGGGCTGCCGGCCCCGAGAAGATCATGACCGAACACAATTACGACCTCGTCGTCATCGGAGGCGGCTCCGGCGGGTACGCCGCGGCCCGCACTGCGCGTGACCTCGGCGCGCGTGTGGCGATCGCGGACGTTGGTCCGCTCGGTGGCCTGTGCATCCTGAGCGGATGTATGCCGAGCAAGACCTTGATTGCCAGCGGCGATTTGATGCACGACATCCGTGAATCCGATGTGCTCGGGATCCGCTCCGCCGAGCCGCGCGTCGACTATCGCGCCATGATCGAGCGCAAGCGTGAGGTCATCCGGGGCTTTGCCGACTATCGCATCGAGGGACTCGAAACGTTCGATCTCTACGACGGTCCAGCGTCGTTCGTCGACGAAGGCGCGCTCAAAGTGGGCAATGACACGCTTTTGCGCGCTCCGAACTTCATCGTCGCAACCGGAAGCGTTGTCGCACCGCCGATCTTCCCGGGTCTCGAAGAGACGGGTTACATCGACAGCGACGCGGCGCTCGATTTAAACGGACCACCGGGCTCGCTGATCGTTCTGGGCGGCGGATACGTTGCCGTCGAGCTAGGACAGTTCTTTTCACGAATCGGCGTCGCAACGACGATCGTGATCCGAAAACCGCGACTGCTCACCGACGTTGATGACGACGTCGCGACGGCGCTGACCGGATATCTCCGTGATGAGGGGATCCGCATCGTCGCCCAAGCGACGGTTGCCCGCGTCGAACGGAACGGCAACCTCAAGCGCGTCGTGTATCGCAAGGGCGGCGAAGAACACGCGATTGAGGCCGAAGAGATTTTCTATGCGCTCGGCCGTGTACCGAACACCGCGGGGCTTGCGCTCGAGCGAGCCGGCATAAAGGCGCATCCGATCTCAGGAATAGAAGTCGATGCGACTCTGCGCACGTCGAACCCGCACGTCTTTGCGGTCGGCGACGTCACGGGGCTTTTCCCGCTCGTACACGTTGCGATTCAGCAAGGTGAGATCGCGGCGCGTAATGCGCTGCGTGGAACCCGTGAAGCGATCGACTATTCACTTTCGAAAGCACACACGATCTTCAGCGATCCGCAGATTGCGGTTGCGGGTGAAACCGAACAGCGGCTTACCGCGGCGAATCGAAAATACTTGAAAGCAACCTATCCGTTCAGCGATCATGGTAAGGCGATCTCGATCGGTAAAACCAAAGGATTCGTGAAGATGCTGGCCGACCCCGAAGACGGCTACATCCTGGGCGTGCAGATTCTCGGACCCGAAGCGTCCGACTTGATTCACGAAGCGATAGCTGCGATGCACTTCCATGCAACGGTCTTCGATTTCGTACGTATCCCGCATCTGCACCCGACGCTTGCCGAGATTCTCACTTATCCGGCGGAAGAGCTCGTCGTTCGTATCGAAGGCACGCGCATGGCGGCGCAGCGTGGTGACCTTCCCTTGGCAGCGGCCGTGCCTTGAAAATCGCAATCATTCAAACAAAGCCGCGCAAAGGCGATCGCGACGCAAACGTTCGGGATTTGATCGACGCGTTCAAACAGCTGCACGAAGATCCGCCGGATCTCGTCGCCCTCCCGGAAGCTGCATTGACCGGGTATTTCCTCGAAGGCGGCGTTTACGAACTCGCCGAGACCGCGGCGGCGTTTGCACGCAGGCTGGGTGCCGCATGGCGGGCTTCGGGTGCGCGCAAGCCGGTCGAGATCGTCAGCGGTTTCTTCGAAAACGACGAAGGCACGTATTACAACAGCGCCGTCTATGCGAAGCTTGATCCGTCCGGGGCGGCGCAGATCGTTCACGTTCATCGTAAGCTCTTTTTGCCGACCTATGGGGTCTTCGACGAAGAGCGTTTTCATTCAAGAGGAAGACGCCTCGAGACGTTTGGGACGGCATTCGGCCGCGCCGCGATCATGATTTGCGAGGACGCTTGGCACGGCATCGTCCCGACGATTGCGGCGGTCAAGGGCGCGCGGGTTTTTCTGATTCCGAGCGCATCGCCCGGGCGCGGCATCGGGACGCCGGGGGAACTGGAGAGCATCGGACGTTGGCGTTCGCTCTTGCAAAATTATGCGAGCGAACACGGTGTCTTCATCATCTACGCGGGATTGGCCGGCTTCGAGGGCGGCAAGGGAATGACCGGAAGCTCGCAGATTATCGGTCCTCGCGGTGAGGTGATCGTCTCGGCGGGCGCGCTCGAAGCGTGCATCGTTCGCGCCCGGATCGATCTCGCGGAGATCGACGTGGCGCGTGCCGGCCTGCCTTTGCTCGGCGATTTGCATGCGGTGCTCCCGGATCTGCTTGCGGAGCTCGAGAACCCGAGCGCGGGAGAGATCCCAAGCGAGATGCGCCGATGATCCTACCCGTCATTGCGGCTCCCGCGATCGATCCATATGCCGCAGTCAAGAGCGATCCGGAAGTGACCGCGCGTTGGCTCGAAGCATTTTTATCCGACGAGCTCGTTCGCCGGCGCGGCATTCACAAAGCCGTCTTAGGTCTGTCGGGCGGCGTCGACTCCGCTTGCGTTGCGTATCTCTGCGCGCGCGCGCTCGGACCGGAAAACGTCTACGCGATCCGCATGCCGTACAAGAAGTCTAGTCCGTCCTCTCTAGCGGACGCGAAGCTCGTCGTCGATGCGCTCGGGATCAACGAGCGCACGATCGAGATCACGGCAGCCGTCGACGGCTACCTGCAGTTCGAACCCGGCGTCGACGCGCGCCGGGCCGGCAACGTGATGGCGCGCGTTCGCATGGTCGTGTTGTTCGATCAATCCGCGAAACTCGGCGCGCTGCCGATCGGAACCGGCAACAAAACCGAACGCATGATGGGCTATTTCACGTGGCACGCTGACGATACGCCGCCGGTCAACCCGATCGGTGACTTGTTCAAGACCCAAGTCTGGGATCTGGCGCGCTACCTCGGCGTTCCGCTGCCGATCGTCGACAAGGCGCCAAGCGCCGATCTCGAGGCCGATCAAACGGACGAAGGCGATCTGGGGATCACGTATCGCAAAGCGGATGCGATCCTGGCTGCGATGCTTCAAGGTTTCGACGACGAACAGATCGTGCGCATGGGACTTGCGCCCGAAGAAGTCCGTATCGTGCGCAAGCGCGTTGACTCGACGCATTGGAAACGGCACTTACCGACGACCGCGATGCTCAGCAGCACTGCGATCAACGAGTTTTATCTGCGGCCGGTCGACTATTAATCGCGATCCGCTACCGCCCGCGTTTTTTCCGGTCGGGTTGAACCTCGAGGGACGCGAGTGCGTCGTCATCGGTGCGGCTGACGATCGCGAAGCAATCGAGAAGACGCGTGCGCTCGAGGAGACCGGCGCGAAGGTGCGCTGGATTCGCGAGGCCGCCGGATTGCGCGATGAAGATGTCGCCGGCGCATTCTTCGTGATCTCGACGCCGCTGGACGGGAAGCTCTCGGCGCGATTACGTGCGCTCGCCGATCGTCACCATTTTCTGTTGTGTTGTATCGATCAGCCCGCGTACGGCTTCGTCGCAATGCAGGCAGTTGCGAAAGCCGGCCCGGCGCGCATCACCGTTTCGACCGGCGGTGTCTCACCGGCCGTGAGCAAACGCTGGAGAATAGCGATTCAGCGCGTACTCGACGCGAAGTTTGCACGCTTTCTTGATACTCTCCGTGCAAAACGCAATACGAATCGAACGCTCGCTGATCCCGAGGCGCGAAAGGCGGCGGGCCGCGAAGCCGCCGAGGGATTCGACGTGCAGATCAGCGTACGCTATCCCGACTGGTTTAAGTGAGGGGCGCTGCTTGGCATCGGTAGAGATCGTAACCATCGGGACGGAGCTGCTGCTCGGCCATTTGATCGATACGAACTCCGCGTTCGTGGCAAGCGCCCTGGCTGATATCGGCGTCGACGTGTATGCGAAGCACTCCGTCGGCGACAACCCCGAGCGTTTGGCGGCAATGTTGCGCGGAGCGCTCGATCGCGCCGATGGGGTCATTACGACCGGCGGACTCGGCCCAACCGTCGACGATTTGACGAAGGAAGCCGTCGCGACCGCAACCGGAACGCATCTTGAGCTGCATGAGGAATCGCTGCGCGCAATCGAGGAGCGCTTTGCGATGATGCGGCGCACGATGAGCGATAACAATCGGCGTCAGGCGATGCTACCGACGCCCGGGGTCGTGCTCGACAACCCGCATGGTACTGCGCCGGGGTTCATTGCATTGCGTGAGGATGGTAAGTTCGTCGCAGGCATGCCGGGAGTACCGCGTGAGATGCGCGCGATGATGATGGACAAGCTTGTCCCGTGGTTGCTCGAACGCTTCGCGTTGCGCCAAACGATTACAACGCGGACGATTCACACGATCGGGATCCCGGAGTCAGAGCTCGACCGTCGCATCGAAGATCTGTTTCGTTCGTCGGAAAATCCCAAAATCGCGGTGCTCGCACACGGCGGACGCTGCGACGTGAAGATCATGGCCAAAGCCGAAACCGCCGAAGCCGCGAAAGCGATGATCGCGCCGATCGAACGCGAGATCCGTGAACGAATCGGCTACGGTATCTACGGCGTCGACGCCCAGACGGTCGAAAGTCAGATCATTGACGCGTTGCGCCGGCGGCGCCAGACGATCGCGACCGCGGAGTCGTGCACCGGCGGCGCAATCTCGGACGCGCTCGTCCGCGTCCCCGGCGCATCCGATGTGTTCCGCGGCGGCGTGGTCGCGTACAACAACGACGTCAAGCGGTCGATGCTCGACGTCCCTGCCGATATTTTGCGTGAACACGGAGCCGTAAGCGTCGAGACGGCGATCGCGATGGCTCGCGGTGCGCGCCGCCGTTTGGGGGCTGACGTCGCGATTGCGACGACGGGTGTCGCAGGGCCCGGCGGCGGGACCGAAGATAAGCCGGTTGGTCTCGTGTGGTTTGCACTGATTGCCGATGGCGAGCCGCGCACGTATCGAGCCACGTTCCCCGGCGACCGCGGCGACATTCGAACGCGTGCGACGATGGCCGGTCTCTCCGCGATCTGGCGTTATCTCGAACGCGCCGACGCGAGCGTGCCGATTACGCCGTTCATGTCCGAGGCTCGCCGCTGAGAGTACTCGTCACCGGAGGCGCCGGCTATATCGGTCTCGAGCTTTGCCGTCAGCTTGTTGCGCGCGGCGACGACGTCCGCGTCGTCGATCGGTTTTTCTTCGGCAGCAAGATGCCGGCCGGACTCGAGAAGGTCGAGTTCGTTCCAGGCGATATTCGCCGCTTTGATCCCGGCTGGCTCGAGGGGGTGGACGTCGTCAGCCACCTCGCTGGTCTCTCGAACGATCCGACCGCGGAGTACAACACGGAAGCCAATTGGCAGATGAACGCGGTCGCTACCGAAGAGCTTGCGCGGGCCTGTAAGCGTGCCGGTGTCGGGCGGTTGATTTTCGGTTCGAGCGCGTCGATCTACGATGGAATCGGGGCCGGCACGTATGACGAGACCGCCGACGTCAAACCGCGCGGTGCATATTCGCTTTCGAAGAAATACGCTGAAGAGAAGCTGCTCGAGACGGCGGATGCGAGCTTCACGCCCGTGATCTTGCGGCAAGGCACCGTTTACGGCTTCAGCCCGCGCATGCGCTTCGATCTCGTCGTCAACACGTTCGTCAAAGACGCGGCGGTGTTTGGAAAACTGTTCTTACACGGGGGCGGTTGGCAGTGGCGTCCGCTGGTCGATGTCACCGACGTCGCGCGTGCGCACATCGCTTGCTCTCTCGCGAAGCGTGACGACGTCCACGCCGAAATATTCAACGTCATGCAAGAGAATTATCAGATCCGGGAGCTTGCGATGCTCGTCAAAGGCTCGCTGGAAATGAAGCTTGCGAGCCATCGCGTCGAGCTGCAAGAGACGGGGCTTCCGAAGATCGTTCGCGACTACCGCATGACGAACACCAAGATGACCTCGCGGCTCGGGTTCACGCCCTCAGTGACGGTGCTCGAATCGATCGACGACATGCTGCAGAAGATTCCGCTCGGCGATCCGACGCGGCTGCTGCATCCACGCAGCTACAATATCGCCTGGATGACGATCCTCGAAGAGTCGCACGCTTCGCAAAGCGGCTTCGACTCTATTTACTAGCCTCGTACCCTACTGCGGCCATAACGCGCTGCACGAGCAAGCCGTCTTCGAATGTCGGCAAGGTGTTTGGCTTGCCTTCGATCTTTGCGGCGAATTGGTCAAGCATCCGGAGGACGAGCGGCACGTTCGGCTGGGCGGTTTTGAGCTGGTCGTACGGCGATGAAGCTAGCTCGTATTCCGACGTCTCTTTTGCGTCGACCGTAAAGAGCTTCGACCATGCCAAGGAGTCGCCGCTGGCTGCGGCCGTACGATCTTCACCGTAAACTGCGAGTGTCGAGCTATTGACGACGTTGGTGGCGTCGAGCGCGATCCGGCCGACGAGGCCGTCGCCGTACTCGAGTAGCACGAACATGCCGTCCGCGACGTTGCTCGTGAACGCACCTTGATTGTCCTTGCGCGTGACGTTGGCTGTGCGAGAGAAGCCGGTATAAGAACGCGGCGGACGTCCGGCGAGCCACGTGACGCTGTCGATCATGTGCGAGCCGACAGCCTGAATGATCCCGCCGCCACGGGAGTACTCGAACCACCAGCCGCGTTTCTTGTCGGCATCCCGGCGCAGCATCGTGGTGAGATGCGTGAACTCGATCTCGCGCAGCGGCCCCAGATGATTGTTGGCGATGAGCTCTTTAAGTGCCTGACGTGACGGATCGAACCGAAACTCGAATCCGATTCCGGTGGCCTTTTCGGACTTGTTTGCAGCTGCAACCATCTCTTCGGCTTCGGCGACCGTTCGCGCCAGCGGCTTTTCGCAGAGTACGTGCTTGCCGCGGGAGAGCGCGAGTAAGACCGCCTCGCGGTGCGCAAAAGGCGGCGTGGAGATCGAAACTGCGTCGAGTTCTACGCCGTCGAGCATCGCCTCGAGCGAGCCGAAGGCGCTGCGAATCTTGCGCTCCTTGGCAACCGCTTCGGCGTTGTTCGGCGACGCAATCGCGACCAGCTCGAAAGCATCGTGTGCGTGAAAGGCCGGTGCGTGAACGACTCCCCCGAAACCTGATCCTACGATACCAACGCGAATCATGTTTTAAAGGCGCTCCGCCCCAGGCTCCGCGCCCCCGCGCGCTGCGCGCGCGGGGCCCCCATTGGCCCTCGGCCCATGTCCATTTCGAAAGCGTAGTAATGGGCGCGCCGGCCTAGGAACAACATGTGAGGGTCTTTCCTGATGGTTGATTTCACGTTACGTGCTCTTCAAGATTGCCTGTTCGAGAAGATCGACCGCGTGCATCAGCTGTCCTTCATCGATTGTCACCGGTGGCGCAAGCGTGATGACGTCGCCGCGTACGCCCGACGGAAGCACGATCGTCCCAAGCCGGAGTGCGGCCTTCGTGATTGCAAACGTGAGCTCGGGACTCGGAAGCGCAAGTCCCCACAGCATCCCACGCCCGCGTACGGCCGAGACGAGCGGCGTACGCCCCGACAGCTCGCGTAATCGCGTCCCGAGTTTTGCACCGAGCGTTGCGGCGCGTTCGACGAGTCCTTCCTGTTCGATGTCTGTGATGTTCGCAAGCGCGGCGGCGCAGGCGAGGGGATTACCGAGATATGTCGAGGTGTGAAGCGCTTCGCCACGCGAGGCTTCCCACGCGTCCATCGCTTTGCGCGTTCCGATCACCGCCGCCAGCGGTACGCCGTTGGCGATTGCTTTGCCGACGCACAACAGATCGGGGACGACGTCCTCGTACTCGCAGGCAAACATTTTCCCGGTCCGGCCGAAACCTGTGTAGATTTCGTCGAAGATCAGCGTGGCGCCGTAGAGATCGCACATGGCGCGTACGCCTGCAAGCCAGCCGCGAGGCGGCACGATGACGCCGGCGCGTCCTTGGATCGGCTCGACGATAACCGTACCGATCTTGTAGGCGCGAAACTCCATCTCCATCGTGTGCAGCGGCGTCGGGAACGGCCCAAAGCGAACGTCGCCGCGAATGAAAGGCGCAAAGGGTTCGCGGAATCGCTCGATTCCCGTAACGGCGAGGGCACTCGACGTCAGCCCGTGGTAGGCGCCCGTGAACGCGAGAATGCCGGGCCGCTTGTTGCGCAGATAAGCGGTCTTGAGCGCAAAGTCGATCGCTTCCGAGCCGC
The DNA here is from genome assembly GCA_036489885.1 of Candidatus Baltobacteraceae bacterium. Classification (NCBI taxonomy): domain Bacteria; kingdom Bacillati; phylum Vulcanimicrobiota; class Vulcanimicrobiia; order Vulcanimicrobiales; family Vulcanimicrobiaceae; species Vulcanimicrobiaceae bacterium. Next base: position 81,006 of record DASXEW010000002.1, on the reverse strand, counting down.
TGCTGCACAGGTAGCTGACGGAAAGCTCACCGGGCGCGAGCGTAGCCAGTTTCTCGAGCAGCTCGACGCGCATGCGATTGGGATGCACGTCGCCGAGACCGTGGACGAGCTTTTCGGATTGCGCCACGATCGCTTCATGGACGCGTCGATTCGTGTGTCCCGCGGTTGCGACGCCGAAGGCGGAAGTCAGGTCGATGAATTGATTGCCGTCCACGTCGGTGACGAGCGCGCCGTCTGCGGATTCCCAAAAAATCGGGAAATCATCGGCGAGAAACGTAACTCCTCGTGATTCGTGCGCACGCAGCCGCTCCGCAAGCTCACGCGAGCGCGGGCCCGGAATATCGTTCACGCGACATCCACCCATCGGATGAAATCGCCGATACGCGCTCGGCCTCCGTGGTGCAGTTCCGGTCCCGGCGATTGCATCTCACCAAGACGCGCGATGCGTGCGGCACCGAGCCGTGCTCCGAGGTCCGCGAGCGTCTCGCTCGGCGCGGCGAGCGCAAACGCTTCCAGCGGCAATCCGTGGCTGCGCACGTACTCTTCGCATTCATCAGGCCCGTCGATCGAGTAGAGCGGAAGGATGCGAGGCAGAAGCGGCGGCGGCTCGTGATGCGGCGGATCTAAGACTAGCGTCGTATCCGCGGACGGGGTACGCAGCACGCTGCCGCGCCCGAGCGCCTGGCGAAAACTCGCGCCGGTGCAGTACGTCACGACCCGCGGATCGAGCTTCCGGGCCGGAAATTCAACGGATGCGACCGCCGCCGCGTCAATCAGCATCTGGGCGAATGCATGCGGCATAATCGCGGCATCACGCTCCACGAAAAGCACGTGCAGCGACATGCAGCCTTCGCCGTCGTACAGGATGAGATCGCGAGCCGCACCTTGGGCGGCTGCGCGCGCGAGCGTCTCGTTCGCCAGCGCCTCACGGCTTACGTAGCCGATGCTGGCGCGGTGGCCATAGCCGACGAATCGCGCGCCCGGACGCAATGCACGCCGGATCTCCGCCAGCGATTCATCGCGCCCGAATGCGACCACGGTGTCGGCGACGCGCAGCTCGCGATCTTCGAGAGGATCGCCGCCTTTCCAGGCTCGCGCGGTGGCGCGCTTTGCGAGCTCCGGATGCTCTTGCGCGAGCGTTTGGAAGAACGCATCGATCAGGGCGTCCTCGCGGTCTTTCACAAGCACCGTGCACTTCGCACAAAGCCCAAAGATCGCTGGAACGATCGCGACGCCGATCGTCGTTTCGCTCGAGATGATGACGGCGTTGCCGATGGGATACGCCCGCGACTGAATGCCGTCACGTTCGACGAACCGGTCGAGTGCAGCCACCGAACCGAGCTCCTGTGCAATGGCGCGTTCGAGCGCCGGTGCTCTCAGCGGCCCGAAGAGGCGATCGAGCGCGTAGTCGACGACTGGGATCGTGTAGCCGGTGCGCTTGGCGATCGATTCGGTCGCTCGGACGCGCGGCGGAAAATCAGCATCGCTCCAGCGCTGCGCTGCATCCGCGGCGGCGCCGATGATGCTAGCCGCGTCGAGCGAGTAGGTCTTCGACATCTAACGAACAACCGCGCATATGCGCTTCCGGATCGCGACCGAGTAAGACAAACGCGCCCTCACCGATGCGCAACGCGAGGTCTTCGGTTTGAATCGCGACGGCCGATCCGCGATTGGCGAGATCGACATGGCGTAACACTCCGATCTCGCCGTCGGCGACCGGACTCCCGTTCGCATCGACGATTGACGGGCGCAGCCACTGCGGTCCGATCTTGACACGTTCGCCTTGGCTGCGCGACCACGGTGCGTCGTAGTACTGGCTCGTCAGCTCGGTCATCCCGTATTCGGCGACGATGCGTTCCGACGCGATTCCGAAGCAGCGTGCGAGTTGCGCATAGAGGTCGACGCGTTCCAGGGAGCGCGTTCGTCCCTTGAACCCGCCGGTTTCCATGATGCGCGAACCCGTGCGCGTCGGAAGTATCTTTCCGTCGAGACCCTCGAGCAGCGCGGCAAATGCGAAAGCCGTTCCCGCGATGCAGACGGCGACGTGATCTTCGAACGCTTGCCCGAGTGCGGCGACGAAGGAAGCCACGTCTAAATCTCCGCCGCTCGCGTCGACGAACGTTCCGCCCTTGGCGTCGCCGCGTTGTTCTGCGACGTGCCGCATCATATATCCGAGCGAAGACGTCTTGCGATCCGGAACCAGCAGCAGGTAGCGTAAGGGCGTGTCACGCTCGCGATCGAGCATGAAGTGATCGAATCCGGCAAGTAGCGACGCATCGTAGAGCGCGAGTGAGCTTTCCTCGAAATGGTGACGGCCGGTCTCGACCGCCGTCGTGCCGCTCGTTTCGAAAACGATCCGCGACTCCGCGACGTCGAATGTTGCGAGGGTCGCGTCTTTGAACGCTGTAGTCGGCACGGCCGGAATCTGGTGCCATTCGAGCGGCAGATGTTGCCCGTCGAATCCGAGGCTGTTGGCGAACGCCGCGTAGGGTGCATTGTAGCGAAGCTGGTGCGCGAAGACGTCGCGCGCGAGATGGTTGAACTCGTGCTCGGTCAGCGCAATTTCGCTCATCGCGTGGCGGATGCGAGCATCGAGCTCAGCCGCTTCGCGGGGTTGGCTCAGCGCAATCCTCCGCCCGGCGATGAGGTGACCTGCCGCCGTCGCGAGGTGATCAAGTGCGTGTTCAAGCCGCCGATGGCCAGGCCGCCGTCGAATCGTGCCGACTCGACCTTGATGCAGCGATCGACGACGACGTCGAGACCCGCCTCATCGGCGCGTTTGATCGAATCTTCGTTGATCACGCCGTACTGAAACCAGATTGCCCGTGCGCCTATTGCAATGGCTTCCTCGACGATCGGCATCAATTGATCCGGCCTGCGAAAGACGTCGACGATGTCAGGTACACCGCGCTCGGCCGCGTACGCAGTGAGCGAAGGGTAGGACTTCACGCCGTCGATGGCATCAGTCGTTGGATTGATCGGCGCGACGTCGTACCGTCCCCGCGTCCGTAAGTAGGAAAAAACGAAATAGCTCGGCCGCGTCGCGTTCGGCGAGGCACCGATCATCGCAACGCTGGTCGAACGGTCCAAGAGCGCGCGCCGCTGCGCAATCGTCGTCAGAATCATTTGACCGCTGCCGTTCCGGCGCTACGCGCTGCGCGCAACCCGTTTTCGATATCCCAAATGAGATCCTCGAGATCTTCGAGACCGACGGAAAGCCGGATCATCTCGGGAGTAACGCCGGACGCAAGCAGCTCTTTGTCGGTCAGCTGCTGATGCGTCGTCGTCGCCGGATGGATCACGAGGCTCTTCGCGTCGCCGACATTAGCCAGATGGCTCCAAAGCTCGAGCGCTTCGATGAACGCGCGGCCGGCTTCGCGTTCGCCGCGCAGCCCGAACGTGAAGATCGAACCGGCGCCCTGCGGGAGATATTTGCGAACACGGTCGGCTTGGGAATCATCGATGCCCGCGTACGATACCCACGCGACTTCGTCGCGGCCTTTGAGCCACTTCGCGAGCGCGAGAGCGTTCGCGCAGTGACCTTGCATGCGAAACGCAAGCGTCTCGAGGCCTTGCACCATCAGCCACGCATTCATCGGCGACATTGCGGCGCCCACGTCACGGAGCACTTCGGCGCGCAGGCGCATCAGAAACGCGTATTCGCCAAAGGTCTCGGCGAAATTCATGTCGTGATAACCGGGACTTGGCTCCGAAAGAAGCGGATGACGTCCGGCGGCCCAATTGAATTTTCCGCTCTCGACGATGATGCCGCCAAGCGCCGTACCGTGTCCGCCAATGAATTTCGTTGCGGAATGGATGACGATGTCTGCGCCCCACTCCATCGGACGGCAGAGATACGGAGACGCAAACGTGTTGTCGACCACGAGCGGAACGCCGTGCTCGTGCGCGACGCTCGAAAGCGTGGCGAGATCCGCGATGTTGCCGGCCGGATTGCCGATCGTCTCCGTGAACAGCAGGCGCGTATTCGGGCGAATCGCGGCTGCAAGCGGTCCCGGCTCCCCACCGGGAACGAGCGTCGCCTCGATGCCCATTCGCTTAAGGGTTACCGTGAATTGAGTGACTGTGCCGCCATAGAGATTCGCGGAAGCCACGATGTGATCGCCGGCTTGTGCGAGCGCCAGTACGGTGCATAGTTGTGCCGAGAGGCCACTCGCGGTCGCAACCGCGCCGAGACCCCCCTCGAGGCTCGCCATGCGCTCTTCGAATGCGGCAACCGTCGGATTGCCGATGCGCGAGTAAATATTGCCGTACGTACGCAGCGCAAACAGCTCGGCTGCGTGCTCGGTCGAATCGAAGACGAAGCTCGTGCTCATATACAGAGGAAGAGCGCGAGCGCCGGTTGCCGGATCGGGTGGTGTTCCGGCGTGCAGTGCGCGTGTTCGAAAGCCGAAGTTGTGGTCTTGCATCGTCCTAGAGACCGGGCGTGATGTTGTTGAAGAACTTCTCTTTCTTGCGATGTTGCGCCGTGAACGGCAAGTCGTTCTTCCCGTCGCTCACCATTCCGACGATGTCGCTGTAGTTTTCGACGTAGCCGGTGAACGTGTACTGGCTCGCCTTGAACGACGCCGTAAATTTGAAGAGGCGCCCATCGAATGTCCCGGTGAGCGGCAGCTTTTTGTCCGGGTTGCCCCCCTGATCCCAAATTCCCGAGACATCCGCACCTTGCGAACCGCTTTGGCGGAGCGTGAGGTGCGAGTAGTAGGTCGACGCGCGGGTCTGCAGCTCGATTTCCCAGGTCCCATCGAGGCTGGTGAACTGAGGTGGCGCCGGCGTTTCAGACGGCGATGCCGCGGGCGATGGTGACGGACGCGGCGTTGCTCTGGCGCGCCGTCCACGAGGCGCGGGACTAACGGTCGGATTGATCGAGGGCGCCTCGGTCGGGGTCTCGATGGCGGGCGCGGGAGTAGGCGGAACGCTCTGCTGCTGTTGCTGCGCGCCTGCGTCGGCGAGCGAGAGAAGCGAGATCAGAAGAACGCCGGCAAGAGCGAGCAGGGGGAGTTTCATGACCCGCTACTGTTTAACGGCGCGGCGGCCGAGCCTTGCCACGGGTGCTAGAATGTTGGGGCTGTGAAAGAGAAGATTCATCCAAAATGGCACCCCGCGGCCAAAGTCGTTTGCAACTGCGGGAGTACCTTTACGACCGGTTCGACGCTCCCGGAGATTCACGTTGAGATCTGCGCGGCGTGTCACCCGTTCTTTACCGGAACGCAAAAGTTGGTAGACACGGCCGGCCGCGTCGACAAGTACAACCAACGCCTGGCCGCCGCCGGCAAGAAGAAGGAAGAAGCGGCTGCGCGCGTCCGCGCACGCGAGGCCGCAAAAACAGCCGACATATAGTCACCCGCGAACTGCGCTGGGCGGTACTGCAGAGCTTTCCGGCCGCGATCCCACTCGCGATCGTCGCACCTCGGGCCTCCGGGTTAGGCGAGCTTGCTTCACAGCGCGCCGATCCGGCGACCCGGCTTCTCGAAGTAACTGAGTCGACTGACCTCGACGGGGTCGGCCTCGCGGGCATCGATAACGTCATTCTCGAGGGTCTCGATGAGGTCGCGGATCCGGTCGCATTGCTGCGCGCAGTTACGCGAAGTGTTCCGGGTGCGCGCCTCTTCGCGCTGGTTGCGAACTCGGCGCATTTCGGCGCGCTTGCCGCACTCTATCGCGGAACGTCTCTGGCAAAGGCGCATCCGCTCGTTGAAGTAGAGCTCGAACCGTTGCTCCGCGACGGCGGTTGGCAGCCCTTGGAGATCCGGCGAATTTACGACGAGGGGATCGGCCAAGGACCGCTGCCGGTGCGCGTCAGCGTTCCTCCATTAACGTTTACCGTTGACGACGGTGAGATGCTGGCCCGCGGTCGCGTTCAGGCCTTCGTTGCGATTGCGGATCCGCTTTGAGGACGGCAGATCATCAGCAAGTCGAGCGTTTGTGGGGCGTCGCTGACGTTCGGTCCGACAATCTCGGAAAATGCGCGCTGAACTTCGGCGCGATCGAAATCGTGCATCGCGAGAATTCCACCTGGACGCAGCGACGGAAGCCACAGTCGCAGATCCTTGAGAACGCCCTCGTACTGATGGTCGCCGTCGATGAACAGCATGTCGCATGCGATCCCGCCGGTCTCAGCGCGGATGTTTTCCGATGTGCCGCGATGCGGCACGATGTAGTCGGTGAACGGCGCCGTGTTCGCGCAAAACTCGGCCCAGGTATCGTACATGCCCTCGGCGCCCATCGCTTCGTTCATCCACGTATCGACCGCGTGCACGGTTCCGCTCCCCTGCACTGCGGCGGCGGCGAGAAACGTCGTGCTCGCGCCAAGATAGCTGCCGATTTCGACAACGACGAAGCCTTCGGGAAGTCCGAGCGCCGTCTGCGTGAGCATCAGACGTTCTCGCACTGTCATGTGCGTCGGCACGCCGAAAATATGCTGTGCGTAGGGAGTCATCCACGACGGCAATCCCATTTCGACCACCGTTGCAACTCGCACGCTCATCTTGACGAAATCGGACATTCTCCTTTGATCATCGGCTTCGGCCGAGGCGGCTCTTAGGGCCAGTGATTTTCGACTGTTTTACGTTCTCCGAAGAGCTTGATCTACTCGAGATTCGGCTGCGCTTGCTCGAGAATGTCGTCGATTGGTTTGTGCTGTGCGAAGCACCCTTTACGTTTCGGGGTGATCCGAAGCGACTCGCGTTCGCTGAGTCCGGCGAACGCTTCGCGGAATGGCGCTCAAAGATCGTCCACCTGGTCTATCCGGGGCCGCCCTCTGCAGATCCGTGGCAGAACGAATGGGGGCAACGTGATTATCTTGCTTCCGGCTTCGCTCAGCGTGCAAGCAGCGATGACTTGGTGCTGCTGAGCGATTGCGACGAAGTTCCCGATCCGCGAAACGTGACGGTGCGGCCGCGTGAGCGATTTCTGCTCGGTCATCGCCAGCGCCGCTCGCACGGTTACATCAACCGCGTTGCAGTCGAACCGTGGGTTGGGACACGCGCCCTTCTCATGGGTTCCTTAGCGCGATATGGTAGTTTGAGCCAGGTGCGCAAGCGGCCCGAAAGCGAGCTCGAGTTCGTCGACGGAGGGTGGCATTTTAGTTCGTTCGGCGGCGCTGATGTTATGCGCGCGAAGATGCGGTCCTACGCGCACAGCGAGTACGACATACCGTATCTCACTGATGCGAAGCGCCTCGAGATTTGCCACGCGAGCGAACATCAAGGCGTTTGGGTGCCTTTGGATGAGTCATATCCACCGATCTTCCAAGAACCAGAATGGTCGGCGTACGTTTGGCGCGGCGCTGCGATTACGAACGGAAGTCTCGCCGATGCGCTCGAGCACGCGCACGGGTGTTTCGCATACGTTCCTGACGGTGCGAGCGCAGTTTCGGTGGTGGCAAACGAAAATCTAGGCGTGTGGGAAGAAGCGGGTCGCGAGCGATTCGCCGACCGTTTTGCGGGTGTATTTGAGGACAGCGATCGTATCCCGGCGCTTGAAGATGGCGCATGGATCGTCACCGATGCGCTCGACGATCGCGTCTTGTCGCGTGCCTGCGGAATCATAGCATACGGTAACAACGCGCGGTCGTTTCGGTCGTTCGAGTCCGCCCTCGCCGGGCAAGCGTTTCCGAATGGTCCCGCGGTTGGCGCGCGCGAGTTTCGGGCGCGTTTGGAGGGCAGCGGTCGAGCTCCGGATCGCGTCGACCGGATATTGCGAGGCGGCGTCTTCGCGCAGATGGAGAAGATTCCAGAGGTTCTTTACGAGGTGGTCCTCGGAACCGTTTTACGTATCGATGTGATTACACGTGACGAGCTGGCCGATTTCCTCGCCAACGCTCTGATCCTGCGGTGGCAACCGCAACCTAACGCATGAGCTCTATCTACGACCGTCTCGAACAGATGTCCAAACGCTTCGATGAGATCGAGGCGGCGCTGGCAGATACCAGCCGCCCGTTCGATCAGGAGCGCTATATGACGTTGGCGCGCGAGCGTGCGAAGCTCGTCGAGCCCGTCGAAACGTATCGCTCCTACACGCGTCTCCTCGCCGACGTCGCGGCCAACGATGCGCTACTTGCCGATCGGAGCGATCCGGAGATGCACGCGCTGGCCGAAGAAGAAGCGCAAGTACTGCGCGAGCGGCGCAAAGAGCTCGAGGAACGTCTGCAAGAGATGCTCATCCCGACCGATCCGAACGACGACAAAGACGTCTTCATCGAGATTCGAGCCGGAGCAGGCGGCGACGAAGCCGGCATTTTCGCTGCGGATTTGCTGCGGATGTATTTGCGCTACGCCGAAGATCACGGCATGCGTGCCGAGATTGTCTCGGCGAGTGAGAACGAAGCCGGTGGTTACAAGGAAGTCGTCGTTTCGGTCAAAGGCGGCGAGCCATATCGTTATTTGAAATATGAAAGCGGTGTGCATCGCGTGCAACGCGTCCCCGTGACGGAGGCGCAAGGTCGCGTTCACACCAGCACCGCGACGGTCGCCGTCCTGCCGGAAGTCGAAGAAGTCGAGGTCGAGATCCGCCCGAGCGACCTGCAGATCGATACGTTCAAGGCGAGCGGCGCCGGCGGACAGCACGTCAACAAGACCGAGTCTGCCATACGGATTACGCACGTCCCGACCGGAACGATCGTCGCGTGCAGCGAGGAGCGCTCGCAGCTGCAAAACAAGGATCGCGCCATGCAGATGCTGCGCGCGGTTTTGTACGACCGAAAGCAGCGTGAAGCCCAAGATGCGGTCGGCAATCTGCGGCGTTCGCAAGTCGGTACCGGCGATCGCAGCGAGAAGATTCGAACCTACAACTTCCCGCAAGATCGCATCACCGATCATCGCATCAACCAGAATTTCGGGAACATCCGCGGAATTCTCGACGGCGACATGGACCGTCTCGTCGGCGAACTGCAAAAGGACGAAAAAGCGAGGCTCTTGGCGGGCTCCGCGGTCGCGTGACCGTTGCCTCGGCCTTAGCCGTCGGCATCATGCGGTTGCGTTCAGGACAAGCGGCAGAGGGAGTTCGCGAATCCGCCCGCCCCGACGCGCAAGCGCTGCTCGGGCAGATTCTCGGCGTCGATCACGCCTGGATGCTCGCACACGGCGACGAGGAACTCACACGGGAGCATCTCGACGCTTTCGGTCTGCTCCTCGACGAGCGGATGCGGGGCGTTCCGATACCGTATCTTACGCACCTCTGCGGATTTTACGGACGCGAATTCTATGTCGACGAGCGCGTGCTCGTCCCGCGTCCCGAGACCGAACACGCGGCTAGCGCGGCGATCGACGCACTACGCGCGAACAAGGGAACGCGCGCGCTCGACGTGGGTACCGGCAGCGGCGTGCTCGCCATTACGCTCGCACTCGAGGTGACGGGATTGCACGTGACGGCAACCGATATCAGCCGCGACGCGCTTGACGTTGCGGCCCGAAACGCACGCGCGCTACAAGTGACGGAACTCGTCGATTTCGTTCAATGTGACGTCTTTAAAGGAACGCCGGCGCAGCGCTTTGACTGCATCGTCGCAAATTTGCCCTACGTTCCAACCGCCGACGTACCGCTGCCGCCGGATCCGGTCGCGTACGAGCCACCGGTCGCTGTAGACGGCGGACCGGACGGGCTGGACGTCTACCGGCGCTTGACCTCGCACTTGAGCGAGCTCCTCGCTCCCGGCGGAAGCGTGGTGCTCGAAGCCGCGCCGGCCACGATCTATCTTCTTGCTGGGCTCGTCAAAGGGTCACTGCACGATGTGCGGATCGAGGTCGGAACCGATTACGCCGGACTGGAACGTTTCATCGTAGCAAGCATCGCGTGATCTCGCGCCAACTCGGCGCCGGTGCCGAGGGCTTGCAGTTTCGCGTATGCAATGTCGCGGCGCATCGGTGCCATCCCGCAGTTGGTCGAACACCAGATGCGTTCCATGGGCAGATATTTTTCCGCGAGGCGAATCGTGGCGAGCACATCTTGCGCGGTTTCAACGCGATCGCTCGCGACGTCGATGACGCCGATCGCGGCATCCTTGTTTCGTAAGAGCGAGAGGACTTCGGGTGGAACGCGTGAGCCGGCGAGCTCGATACTGACCTGATCGACGCAGCTTTGCGAGAGGAAGGGGAAGAGCTGCGCGTACTGATCCCACTCGGTGCCGAGCGATTTTTTCCAATTGTTGTTGGCTTCGATGCCATAACCGTAACAAATATGAACGGCTTTGATCACGCTCAAGCCGCCGAATGCGGCCTCGAGCGCGGCGATGCCCCAGTCCTCGACTTCCTCGAAATAAACGTTGAAGGCGGGCTCATCGAGCTGAACTGCGTCGACGCCGGCCGCGATCAGCTCTTCGGCTTCTTGGCGGATGACCTTCGCGAACGCGAGCGCCGCTGTCTTTCGATCCGCATAGTGCGCGTCGTAGAGCGTATCGACGATCGTCATTGGGCCGGGAATCGTAATTTTCACACTTTGGCCGAGCGATTTTGCAAAACGCACGTCGTCGACGAAAATCGGGACGCGGCGGCTCACCGGGCCGGTGATGCTCGGGCATTCGGCTTCGTACCGGTCGGCGCGAATGCCGCGCTTCACTTTCTTCGTGAAATCAACGCCCGCGACGCCCGCAAGAAAGCCATGCACGAAATGCTGACGCGATTGCTCGCCATCCGTGACGAGATCGATTCCCGCACGGGCTTGCTCGAAAATCGCGATACGCGTGGCGTCGCGGATCGCCGGCTCCAGCTCGTCACCCTCGAGGCGCCAAGCCGGCCAAAGCCGTTCGGTTTCGGCGAGCCAGGACGGCTTGGGGAGGCTACCGGCAATCGTGGTCGGATACGGTCGTCGCATGCGGCGATGCTTCTGCAACGAAAGGCGCGAGGCCGCTTCCCCGCGAACATTAGCAACCCGTAATGGCGAAATACATCTTCTTTACCGGCGGCGTTGTAAGTTCGCTCGGAAAGGGGATAACGGCAGCTTCACTCGGGCGCCTACTCGTGGCGCGCGGACTGACCGTCTCGATCCAGAAGCTGGATCCATACATCAACGTCGACGCGGGTACGATGAATCCGTACCAGCACGGCGAGGTTTTCGTTACGGAAGACGGCGCCGAGACGGATCTCGATCTCGGACACTACGAACGCTTCATCGACGAGAATCTGACGCGCCGTAACAATGTGACGACGGGCCAGATCTACGCGTCGGTTATCGAGAAGGAACGGCGCGGCGACTATTTGGGTGCGACGGTTCAGGTCGTACCGCACATTACGAATGAGATCAAAGCGACAATCACGCGCGTCGCCGAGATGCAAGTCGCCGACGTCTACATCATCGAGGTCGGCGGGACGGTCGGCGACATCGAATCCCTGCCGTTTCTCGAAGCGATCCGTCAAATTCGTCACGACGTCGGCGACGAGAACGTTATGTACGTCCATCTCACGCTGGTCCCGCACCTGGGTGCGGCCGACGAGCTCAAAACTAAGCCGACACAGCACTCCGTGCGCGAGCTTCGCGGCATCGGCATCTCGCCCGACGCGATCGTGGTCCGGACCGGCTCAAACCGGCGCATCACCGAAGACTTGAAAGAGAAGATCGCGCTGTTCTGCGGCGTTCCCGCGCATGCCGTCGTAGGCAATGCCGATGCCTCGAGCATCTATAAGGTGCCGCTCAACCTCGAAGCCCAGGGCCTCGCCGAAGCCGTGATTCAAAAGCTTGCGCTTCGCGTGCAGCATCCCGCGCGGCTCGAGGAATGGGCGGCGATGGTCGAGCGCATCGATCGGCCGGCACACCGCCTGCGGATTGCACTCGTCGGTAAGTACGTCGAGCTCAAAGACGCCTACATCTCAATCAATGAGGCGCTGTACCACGCCGGCATCTATCACGATGCATCGATCGAGATCGTGCGCGTGGATTCCGAGACGATCGAAGAGCAGGGCGTGGGCGTGCTCGATGGAGCCGAAGGCATTTTGGTCGCTCCCGGCTTCGGAGCTCGAGGCGTCAAAGGAAAGTTGCGCGCAATCCAACACGCACGCGAAAGCAAGGTGCCGTTCCTGGGCATCTGCTACGGAATGCAGTTGGCGTGTGTCGAGTTCGCGCGTAACGTCTGCGGTCTCGAAGATGCGATGACGACCGAAGTCGATGAGGCGACGACCAACAACGTCATCGACTTCTTGCCCGAACAGCGCAATCTGGATTTCAAGGGCGGGACGATGCGCCTCGGCGCGTACGACTGCATCTTGGAGGCTGGTTCGCTGGCGGCGCGCGCGTATGGTTCGCTTGAGATCAGCGAGCGTCATCGCCACCGCTACGAGTTCAACAATAAATACAAAGCGATTTTCGAAGAACATCGCATGATCTTTTCGGGACATCATGTTTTGGGCCGCACGACGCTGGTCGAAGTCATCGAGCTGCCGCAAAGCATTCATCCGTGGTTTGTAGGAACGCAGGCACATCCGGAGTTCAAGTCACGCCCGACGCGTCCGTCGCCGCTGTATCGTGATTTCGTCGGTGCGGCCCTGGCAAGCAGTCGCGAGCAGGCAGCGACACCCAGCGCACAACTGACCCGCTCCTGAACCTCGGTCGGATCACGTTCGTCATCCTTACGCTCGATGCGAGCGAATCGTTGCCCGACGCCCTGGCATCACTGCCTCCGGGTGCGAATGTCCTCGTGCTCGATGCCTGTTCGAGCGACGACACCGTCGCGGTTGCACGGCGCGCCGGTGCGACCGTACTCGAACGGCAATGGACGAACTTCGTCGATGCACGCACGTTCGCAGTCGATAACGTACGCTCGCCTTGGACGTTCATGCTCGATGCCGACGAACAGCTCGACGACAAGCTGCGCGAGGCGCTTTTCAACATTGAACCCGAAGCCGCGGAGATCGAGGGATATCGCGTGCGGCGCGCGACGCGTTTTTGCGGCGAGATCGTGCATGCCTTCGGGTGGGACAACGAGATGATCTTACGGATGTTCCGAACCGATCGCGGCGTCGTCGCGGCGCATCCCGTCGCAGGCGGCAGCGCCGCGCTGCACGAGCGCTGGAGCGTTCCGGGGAACGTCGCCGATCTCGACGGCGCGCTCTTTCACAACTCGTATCCCGAGGAAAGCACCTACGCGCAGAAATACGAGCGCTACACGTCGATCGAAGCCGCGGGCACTGCTCCGAGCATCGCCCGTCTCGTCGTCAGCGCACTCGTCGCACCCGCGCGCTTCGTCTGGTTGCTTGGACCGCGCGGTGGCCTCCGCCTCGGCCGGCGCGGCCTGTATATCGCGTTCTGGTCGGCGTCGTATCAGACCATCGTTCGATGGAAGGCGCTACGTCGCAAGGAATGATCGACGTTGCTTTCGATCGGCGCGAAACCTCGCACATGTCGATCGGCATGCGACAGTACGTCGCAGAGCTCGCCGCGCGTCTGCCGCGAGTCGCTCCGGAGCTACAGTTTGCGACCTTCGGAAGCGGGGACAACTTTGATTGGGGCGAGCAAGCGGCAATGCCGCTACAGATCGCGCGGATGCATCCGCATCTCGTCCATATTCCCACGCCGTTCACGCCACTCGTCATACCTGCGCCGTACGTCATGACGATCCACGACTTGATCGATCTCAATTTCCCCCAATGGACGAAACCGAAAGCACGCTGGTACTTCGGTGTTGCGGTACGCCGTGCCGCGCGAGGTGCGCGCTGCGTTATCACCGACGATCGCGCTACGGCGGACGACCTCGTCCGGTTTTACGAATTGGATCCCGCTCGCATCGCCGTTGTGCCACTTGGCGTCGATGTTCCGGATGTCGATCCGATCCGCCGCACGGTACCGTTTGTGATTTACGCGGGCAACCGGCGGCCTCACAAAGACCTGAAAACGATCGTTGCCGCTTGGCATGCGGTCGATCCGCAGATGGAGCTCGATCTGGTTCTGACGGGACCCCAGCTCGCCGACCTTCATATCCCGCGCCGCGAGCGCGGCAGCGTCGTTTTCGCGGGTGAGCTGGCGCACGCGGATGTCCTGCGCTGGATGAAAGGAGCGCGGGCGCTCGTGCACGCGGCGCTGCGGGAAGGATTCGGCTTGCCGCTCTTGGAGGCGGTACGCGTGGGAACGCCCGTGATCTGCGCACAGACTTCCGTCCCCGACGTGTTGCGGAAGCACGTGCGGAGTTTCGTGCCCGGCGACGTTCGAGCGCTCACGGGCGCGATCGAAAGCGCGCTGCGCGGCGAGCTGAGCGAGCAAACACAGCGTGCGCAACGCGAGACGGCAAATTTGACCTGGGATCACTGCGCAAGTCTGACCGCAAACGTTTACAGGCGTTTCCTATGAACGTCTTACTCGACGCGCGCGAGACGCGGCGCATGTCGGCCGGGATGGTTGCGTACGTGCGCGAACTAGCAAACCGCTTGCCGAACGTCGCGCCCGACATCACGGTGCGCACGGTCGGGCGCGGCGAGAATTTTTCCTTTACCGAGCAAGTCGAGATTCCGTTTGCATCGAGATATTCCGATCTCGTGCATTTTCCGACAATTTTCGCTCCGGTCGTTCTACCGAAGAAGTACGTCGTTACGATTCACGACCTGATTCATTTGCGCTACCCGCATTTGTTCTCACTGACGACGGGCGCATACTATTCGATTTTTGTGCGGCGGCTCATCAACGGTGCAGCGCGGCTGCTCGTCGGCGATTGGCGAACGCGCGACGATCTCGAGCGGTTCTTCAACGTTGGCCGCGAGCGCATACGCGTGATCGCGCTTGGCTACGATCCGGCGTTGGTCGATGTCCCGCCGCGAGTCGGTCAGCGCTACCTGCTCTACGTGGGGAACCATCGTGCGCATAAGAATCTCGCAACGATGGTCGCGGCTTGGGACGCGCTCCCGCCGGACGTCGACATCGATCTTGCGTTGACCGGGGTTGCGGACGTAGAGCTGCCGCCACGTCACGGCGGACGCAAACTGGTTTACCTCGGTGATTTGTCCGCGGAAGAAACCGCAGCCGCGATTCGCGGTGCAACGGCGCTCATTCAGCCCTCACTTGCCGAAGGTTTCGGTTTACCCGTACTCGAGGCAATCGTCCGGCGCGTCCCGGTCATCGCTGCGGAGGATGCGTATCCGGGCTTTCTCAAAGCGTTCGTCGGACGCTTCGAGGCACTGAGTGTCCCGGCGTTGCGTTCTCTTTTAGAAGAAGTCGTGCGTTCACCGCAGCGGCTTCGAGGGCTTGCGATCGAAGGTGAAGAGATCGCGCGAGACTATACATGGGACCGCTTCGCAACCAAAGTGGCCGCCGTCTATCGCGAAACCCTGGAGGACGACCTGGACACGTGATACAGCGCAAGAGTATTGCTCTTGCAAGCGCCGCCATCGTGATGGCTTTGAGCATCGGCGCCGCGTTCGGTGCTACGGCACATAAGCACGCGCGTTTTCCCGAGCGCAACATCGCAATCGTCGTCAATGGTCAGCAGCTTGCGCCGCATCCGGGCCCGCGTATCGTGGCGGGGCGTATCATGGTTCCGATCGTGCGCATTTTCAGCGCGCTTGCTATTCCCGTTTCCCGCCACGGCAAGGTGCTCGTCGCCGAAGCACCCGCCCAGACGATCCGCCTTACGGAGGGCAGCCGGCGTGCATACGTCGGACGCCTTCAGATCTTTCTCGACGTCGCGCCCATGGAGATCGATGCGACTACGTACGTCCCACTCGATCTCCTCGTCGACGTGCTTGGGGCGAATGCGTCGTACGATTCGCACGCACGGCAAGTCGTCATCGCATCGACGCTGATTCGTCGTCTGACGCCTTCACAGAACGTCGGCGACGGCAAGGTGAGGATTACCGGCAATCTAACAGCGATCGATTCGGTTTCGGAACCGCCGTCGCTGACGGTAACATATCGCGACTCGGTGAGGACTATCGCGATCAACTCCGGCGCGCGGATCGTCCTCAGCGACGTCGTCGCGCGCACCGAACAACATGCCGAGCTCAGCGATCTCCACGTCGGCGACGCCGTTTCGGTAACGGTGAACTCTGACGGGACAGTCGCGCTCGTCGAGGACCTCTACGGTTCGCGCGTCGGAACGATCGCAGCCGTTTCCGGGACGTCGATCGTTCTGGATTCCGGTCGCGTGGCCACGCCGGATCATACGACGACGATCATCCTCGACGATAAACCGGCCGCGCTTTCGGATTTGCACGTCGGCGACATCGTGACACAGAGGATGAATCCGCAAACCGGCGAGACGCGCGAGCTCATCGCAGTAAGCCCGGCGACGCCTGCGCCTGCAGCTTCCGCGCAAACCGCAACGACCGTCAACATCGTAAGCTTCACGGCAGAACCGCTTCGACCGTTGCGCCTCGGAGAGAAGTTCACGTTCGCGCTGCGCGGGACGCCCGGCGGGCGTGCGACCTTCGATCTCGGCTCCTTTATCACGGGACTCGCAATGCGGGAAGAGTCGCCGGGCGTTTATGCCGGAAGTCTCACGGTCCCGGCCGGCATGAATTTCGCGCAGATGCCGGTTTACGGACACCTGGCAGTCGGAGGCATCGCGGCGACGCAAGAGGCCGTGAACAAGATCTCGGCGGCAACAATCGCGCCACAGATTACCGATATTGCACCTTCAAGCGGGCAGGTCGTGAACAACAACAAGCCCAGCATCTACGCGACGTTTGCGGCACCCACCGACCTCGGCATCGATCCGAACTCAGTCATGCTCAGGGTCAACGGCAAGGATGTGACCAGTTCGGTAACGAGAACCTCATCGTTCGTTACGTACACATCCGGCGCTCCGCTTCCCGACGGTCAAGTGAACGTCTCGGTTGCGGTCGCCGACTTCGCAGGAAATGAAGTGTCCAGATCCTGGACATTCACAATTCAAACACGATGAAACGATTGCTTTGCGCGCTTGGCGCCGTTCTGATCTTGACTTCGGTTACGCTGACTCGTCCGGTGAGAGCGGCAGGGCCCCCGGCAATGATCTTTGCCCGGGTAAAGGATGCGGTCGATCTCGATCCGGCCGTTGCGACCGATGGGCTCTCTCTCAACGTGACGAACCTCATCTTGGAGGGTCTCGTCGCTTTTCGTCCCGGCTCGTTCGACGTCGTTCCGGATATCGCGGAAAAGTGGACGACCAGCAAAGACGGCAAGACGTGGACGTTCTTGTTGCGACCGAACCTGAAGTTCACGGACGGCACGCCGCTCGACGCCGAGGCAGTCAAGTTCAATTTCGACCGCTGGCGACTGACGACGAATCAGTATCGCGGCAACTATCAGTTTTCGTACTACGTCGCGGAGTTCGGCGGATTTCCGGGCCTAATATCCGACGTGCAGGTGGACGGCGCGCAAAAGGTCACGTTCAAGTTGACGCGTCCGTACGGTCCCTTCTTGCGGAATCTTGCGATGCCGTCGTTCGCAATCGGTTCGCCGACCGCGATTAAGGCGGACATCGTCGCGTTCGATCATCATCCCGTCGGGAGCGGACCCTACGAGCTCGGCGAGTGGGTAAAAGACGACCACATTACGCTGCGCGCGAATCCGGGCTACCGTCCGGCGCCGGCATATACGACCGTCGTGATTCGCGACATTCCGGATCAGGCAACGAGCGTGCTCGAACTGCAGAAGGGTGACATCGACGGCCTTTCGGATCTGCGGCCCGACGACGCGACGAATCTTGCCAAGTTCAAGAACATCACCATCTATCGCCAGCCCTCGAACAACGTTTCGTATCTGGCGATGAACATGGACAAGAAACCATTTGCCGATCGGCGCATTCGTCAAGCGATTGCATATGCGATCGACATCCCCGCGATCGTGCACGCATTCTATCCGGTCGGCGGCGTGGTCGCGAACGAATGGAATCCTCCGGGGATGCTCGGAGGGAATCCCGCCGTTAAAGCCTATCCGCACGACATCGCTAAGGCGAAAGCACTGATGGCTGCTGCCGGAATGAGCAAGGGCTTTAGCACGGAGCTCTATTACGGAACTGCGCCACGTCCGTACATGCCCGAGCCGCAACGCGTGGCCGAGGCGATTCAAGCCGACTTACGGCAGATCGGCGTCAACGTGACGCTCGAGCCGTTCGAGTGGGCAGTGTATCTCAGCAAGATCAAAAACGGCGAGCATCCGATGTGCTTGATCGGGTGGACCGGCGACAATGGCGATCCGGACAATTTCCTCTATCCGCTGCTCGATAAGGATTCAGCCGTGAAGGGCGGCCAGAATTACTCGTTCTGGCGCGACGAAAACTTCCATAAGCTGATGCTCGAGGGGCAAACGACGATCGTCGACAGCGAACGCGCCAAGATCTACGCGCAGGCTTTGCAGCTCGTGCATGATGAGGCGCCGGCGATTCCCCTCGTCCACACGACCGTGCCGTTCGCGATGAAATCGAACATCACGGGCGTCGTTCCGAATCCGAACAACGTCATCTGGTATCAGCTGATGAAACCGAAGACGTGAGCGACCCCGAGGATTGCATTTTTTGTAAAATCATCCGCCGGGACATACCCGCGCGGGAAGTGCTGCGCGACGCGGACGTCGTCGCATTTCACGATTTAAATCCGCAAGCCCCGACGCACATCTTGGTGGTCCCAACACTGCACGCCGATCACCTCTCGGAGTTCAACGCCAAAGCCTTGCCCGATCTCAAGGCCAAGCTCTTGGCGGCTGCAGCCGAGGTTGGCGGACGCTTTCAGCGCGATGGACAGGGCTATCGCGTCGTCATCAACGAGGGACCCGACGGCGGTCAAACCGTGAGCCACCTGCATCTGCACGTCCTGGCGGGACGGCATTTGACCTGGCCCCCGGGATAACGTATAGTCTGGGCTTGGGTTCATTCGAACCGAAAATTTTGTGCGACGGCTTAGCCGCGCCGATTGGAAGGGAGGGTTGTTCATGGAAGTTCGCGTTGCGCCGGGAGAGACGATCGAAAGCGCGTTGCGGCGTTTCAAGAAAGCCACCCAGAAGGCCGGCGTTCTGGCTGAAGCGCGCAAGCACGAGCATTACGAAAAGCCGAGCGTTCGCCGTAAGAAGAAATCTGCGGCGGCTCGTAAGCGTCGCGCTTGAGCCTAAAAGATCGGATTAGCGCCGATCTAAAAGTTGCGATGAAAGCCGGAGATGCGTTGCGCCGCGATACGTTGCGGTCCGCGCTCTCCGGCTTTTCGTATCGGCGCGTCGAAGCCGGACATGACTTGACGGAGAGCGAGGAGCTTGACGTTGTCGCGAAGGCGGTCAAACAGCGGGGCGACTCGATCGAGGAGTTCACCAAGGCCGGCCGTACCGAGCTTGCGGACAAAGAGGCGCGGGAGCGCGAGATCTTGCTCGCTTACCTCCCAAAGCAGAAGACGGCGGACGAGATAAGGGCCTCCGTTCGCGACGTGTTGGGAGCGGGGACGGCGCGCAACCAAGGAGCCGTCATGAAAGCGGTCATGCCCGCGATGAAGGGTGTCGCCGACGGTAAGCTCGTCGCCCAGATCGTCACCGAGGAATTGAAGCAAGGGTAGTTACGCGACCCCTCGGGGAATGTTGCCTCTTCGTAGTAGGGAGGGAGCGATGGTGTGGGGGGGCCATGCGAAGCATGGAGGGCGCGGAGCCTGGTCCGGAGCGCCTTTTAACAGGAAACTAACGCCTTCAGGGCCGGTACAACCTAGCGTGCGACGTTTCTCGCTTGTCTTGGTCACGCTCGGATCGCTGTTATCGTTCGTCCCGGTCTTAGGGCTCGGGAACACGAGCGCGAGCGTCGTCGTGATTCCGATCCACGGCACGATCGATACCGGAATGGAACACCTGGTTGAGCGCGCGGTCAGCGAAGCGCGCGACGATCATGCAAAGGCAATCGTTCTCGACGTGAACACCTTCGGCGGTTTGGTCGATGCCGCGACGAATATTCGCGATGCTTTGTACTCGGCCGGCATTCCGGTCGACGCCTACGTTTCGGAACGCGCGTGGTCAGCCGGCGCTCTTATCACGCTCGCCGCAGGTAAGATCGTGATGGCGCCGGGCTCGAGTATCGGAGCGGCCGAGCCGATTCCGAAGACGCCTAAAACGGTTTCGGCACTGCGCGCCGAGTTCGAATCGACCGCGCAGCGCGCGCATCGCGATCCGAACATCGCCGGCGGAATGGTCGACGCCAATCTCTCCGTACCTCCGTATAAGAAGCCCGGCGCGATACTCAGCCTGACGGCAGACGACGCGGTGCGAGCGCACTTCAGCGACGGAATCGCGATGACGCAAGAAGATGCGCTCAAAGAATTCGGTTTGGCCGGCGCAACGATTGTGACGCCAGCGTACACGTTCGGCGAGCGGCTCGCCCGCTTCGCCACAAATCCGGAGGTGAGTGGAATGCTCTTGTCGCTCGGATTTCTCGGGTTTCTGATCGAGCTGCAAACGTTGCACGGCATCGCCGGCGCGGTCGGTGCAGCTGCGCTTGCGCTGTTCTTCGGCTCGCACGTTTACGCCGGGTTCAGCAATACGCTCGTTATTTTGCTCGGCATTGCCGGCATCGTGCTCATCATGCTCGAGTTGCACGTCTTCCCGGGGCACGGCATTTCAGGGATTGCAGGTGCAGTCGCGCTGATTGCGGCCGTCTTCCTGGCGTTCGGCGGTTTGCCGTTCGTGTTCGTCACCACACAAGCGCTTGCAATTGCGATCGTCTTGTCCGCGCTCGTGTTTTGGGGAACGTCGCGCGTTTTCCCCGAAAATGCATGGATGCGCCGGATCGTTTTTGCTGCCGAACAAGGTTCGGATTATGTCGCATCGGCCGACTACCATACGCTTGTCGGGAAGACGGGACTAGCGACTTCGTATCTGCGTCCGGCCGGCGTTGTTACGATCGATGGTAAGCGAATCCCGGTATTAACCGAGGGCGATTTTGTCGGAGCGGGAACGGCCGTCACCGTGACGCGTGTCGAAGGCGCGCGCATTTTCGTACGGCCGGCGGTCGAAGTCAATACGGAGAAAGCATGATATGACCTTGGATTTTGGCATCGGCCTGATCGCGCTTGCGGCCATTGTCGGTTTGATGATCTTCCTGTACTACTTTCCGCTCGGGATGTGGATCAGGACGATCGCGGCGGGCGTCCCGCTTTCGATTCTCTCCCTGATCCGGATGCGGCTCATCGGGATCCCTCCAGGGACGATCGTGACCAACTTGGTTCGCGCACGCAAAGCCGGATTGCCGTTGACGATCGACCAGCTCCAATCACATCTGCTGGCAGGCGGCAACATCGATAACGTCACGCTCGCAATGATCGCGGCACAGCGCGCCCAAATTCCGCTCGAATGGCAGCGCGCCGCGGCGATCGATCTCGCCGGGCGCAACGTCTTGGAAGCGCTGCAAACGTCGGTAGTTCCGAAAGTGATCGAGACGCCGACATTCCAAGGCGTCGCGCAAAACGGCATTCAGCTCAACGTCAAGGCACGTATTACGGTGCGAAGCAATCTGGATCGGTACGTCGGCGGCGCCGGCGAGCCGACGATCGTCGCACGCGTCGGCGAAGGCGTCGTTTCCGCGGTCGGAGCGGCCATCGATCATAAGGAAGTTCTCGAATATCCGGATCGCATCTCGAAAGCGGTTCTCTCGAAGGGTCTCGATGCGGGCACGGCATTCGAGATCGTTTCGATCGATATTGCGGATGTCGACGTCGGAAAGAACATCGGCGCGGAGCTGCAGATCTCTCAAGCTGAAGCCGACCGGCGGATCGCACAAGCGAAAGCGGCGGAGCGTCAATACGCTGCCCAGGCCGGCGAACAGGAGCAAAAGGCCGAGACACAGCGCATGCGTGCGCGCGTTGTCGAAGCCGAAGCCGCGGTGCCGCTCGCGGTCGCCGAGGCGTTTCGTTCCGGGAATCTCGGCATCATGGACTACTACAGGATGAACAACATCAAGGCTGATACCGAGATGCGCTCCGCAATCTCCGGCGGCGTCACACCCGAGCCGCCGCCGCCGTCGATGGCACCCCCCACCTCGTGAGCGACATCCTCGTCTCGATCATCGAGAGCATTGCGGACGCTGCCGCGGCGGCGCGCGCGCGCCGTGGGGAAGAGGCCGCCGTACTCCCAAGCGCCCTTCCCTCGCGTCAGGCTCCGCCAGCCGCGCAGGCCGCGCCCGTCATCCCGGTGATCCACCGGGCGAAACCTCGTGTGGAACCGCCACCCGTCCAACCTGCTGAACGGCGGATCGAACCCAGGCGGCTGTTCGCCGACCCGCAGAGTTTGATCCGCACCGTCGTCGCGACGGAGATCCTCGGGCCGCCGCTGGCGCTGCGCCGGCAGAACCTCTGGGACCCGCCCGGCGTTTAGGAGTTTGTGACCGTTACAGGCGACGAGGCTTAGCCGTCAAGCAAATCAGCAGCGAAGAAATTTTTGAGCTCGGACGAGCCGTCGATCCATTGCGCGTTTTCGGTCAATTCGATCAGAATCTGACGGCGCTTGAAGCGCTCGTCCCGGTCGTCGTGCGCCTGGACGGGAATCGCGTTTTCGTGAGCGGCGAGCAACCCGCGGTGGCGCGCGCGATGCACGTGCTCGAGCAAATGAACGTCGCCGCGCGCGGCGGTAGCACGCTAACACCCGACGACGTCGCGCTCGCGGTGCGTGAAATCGACAACGCTGCGGCGCAAAATATTCCGACAACCTTATACACGACCCATCGCGGACGTGAGATTCGGCCCAAGAGTCCCGGGCAAGCGCGCTTGGTGCGCGCTATCGAACGCTCGCCGCTTACGTTCGGAATCGGCCCGGCCGGTTCGGGGAAGACGTTCTTGGCGGTCACCATGGCCGTGCGAGCGTTGCGCGCACGCGAAGTCTCGCGGCTAATTCTTTCGCGTCCCGCAGTCGAAGCCGGCGAGAAGCTCGGTTTTCTTCCGGGCGATCTACGCGAGAAAGTCGATCCGTATCTGCGCCCGCTTTACGATGCGCTCGGCGAGCTTCTGGACGATAGCGTCGTCGTGAAAAATCTCGAACGCGGAACGATCGAGGTCGCGCCGCTCGCGTACATGCGGGGACGAACGCTGTCGGATGCGTTCATCATTCTGGACGAGGCGCAGAACGCAACGCACGAACAGCTAAAAATGTTCTTGACGCGTCTGGGCAATGGCTCCAAGATGGTCGTCAACGGGGACGTCACCCAAATCGACTTGCCGGGCGGCGTGCGCAGTGGTTTGCTCGAGGCGCCTACGCTCTTCGAAGGCATCGAGGGCATCGACATCGTCGAGCTCGACGACACCGACATCGTTCGGCATCCGCTCGTGTCGGAAATCGTCCGCGCCTATGCCCGTCGCGCTCGTAAGCCGCGTTCGTAGCCGCGACCTCAAGTTGACGTCGTTGCGGCGTACCGCTCAGCGGTTGCTCGACGCCATCGGCTATCCGGACGCGCAGCTTTCGATCACGCTGGTCGGGGATGCCGCGATTCGCAAACTCAATCGCGAGTACCGTCACAAGGATCGGCCGACTGACGTTCTGAGCTTTCCGCTGGGCGACGGCGCCGGGCAACCGCTATTAGGCGACGTCGTAATAAGCGTTGCGACCGCAAAACGTCAAGCTGCCGAATACGACGCCACGCTGCAGCGTGAGCTCGAGCGTCTGCTGATTCACGGTATTTTGCATCTCTTAGGTCACGATCATCACAGGCGCAACGAGCGTCTCCAGATGGAACGCGAGGAAAAGCGCTTGGCGCGCGCGATCGGTATGCCGTGGCCGTACTGAAGCACGCGTCCGACGGCATCGTGCATGCGTGGCGGACGCAGAGAAACTTTCGCATTCAGGTCGTGCTCGCCGTTGTCGCGATGGTGGCATTCGCTGCCCTGCACGCACCCGTGCTTGCTTTCGCAATCCTCGCCCTCACGATCGCCTTCGTGCTCGCTTTCGAAGCCATGAACACGGCCCTGGAGGCGCTGGTCGACCTGGTTTCGCCCGAGCGGCACGCGCTCGCGAAGGCAGCGAAGGATGCGGCAGCCGGCTCGGTCCTGATAGCCGCGCTCGGTGCTCTTGCCGTCGGTATCCTCCTAGCGCTTGCCTTCTTGGCACATTAAGGGACACAGCCCGAAGGCGTGGTATAGTACCTCTGCTTGAGTACGGACCCACTACCGGGTAGTCCCGAGCCGGCGCCCACACCGTAAGGCACGGTTACGGAAGCAACATGCCGGCCAACTTAGCCTGGGAGATCATGGCGCTCGTTCTTCTCATCGGAGGAGCGGCATTTTTTGCCGCGTCCGAGGCTGCGCTGATCTCGGTCTCGCGTTTGCGCATGCGCCAAATGGTCGAGCAGAAAGTCCGCGGGAGCCGCTCCGCACTGCGTCTCCTCGACGAGCGTAGCCGGTTGCTCGCGACCGTCTTGATCGGCAATACCGTCGTGCTGCTTGCGGCCGACTCGCTTGCGACCTGGATTTTCATTCGCGAAGGCATCCCTCACGCCGCGATTTGGTCGACGCTCCTGATGACGGTCTTGATCTTGCTGTTCGGCGAAATAATTCCGAAGACGGTTGCGGTCGCGAATTCGGAGCGGTGGGCAATAAGGCTCGCCCCGGCGCTGGAGCGCGGCGCGTGGTTGCTCAATCCGATCAATCGCGTCTTCGTCGGCATCACCTACATATTCGTCCGGCCATTCGGCATTCGACCGAGCATGCAAGGCCCGTTCATCACGGAAGAGGATATTCGCACGATCGTCAACGTCGGTGCGGAGCAAAAAGTGCTCGAAGAAGAAGAGCGGGAGATGATTCATTCGGTCATCCAATTCGGGGACACGATTGTTCGCGAGGTCATGCAGCCGCGTCCGACGATGGTGTGCATCGCCGTCAACGAGACGCCGCGTAAGGCACTCGAGCTCGTCATCTCCGAGGGTTATTCGAAACTGCCCGTCTACGAGGAGACGATCGACAACATCATCGGTGCCGTTTACGAGCGCGAGTTGTTGATCGCGCTCGCCAACGGGAGCATCGCATCGGCGTCGATCCGCTCCATCATGCGTAAGGTCGCCGTCGTTCCCGAAAACAAAAAGGTCGCCGATCTGCTCAGAGATATGAAGCGCGATCAGTTTTCGCTGGCGATCGTGCTCGACGAGTACGGCGGAACGGCTGGTCTCGTCACGGATGAAGACATTCTCGAAGAGATCGTCGGCGAGATTCGGGACGAGCACGATCAAGGCGAAGAAGAGCCGATTCACGTGCTCGATCCGACCGAAGCGATCGTCGATGCGCGCGTCAACATCGAAGACGTCAACGCGGAGCTCGGAACGCATCTCGCGCATGAAGAGTTCGAGACGATCGGTGGGTATCTCGTTGGAAGCCTCGGTCATTTCCCACACGAGGGAGAGGAGATGACTACCGTTGACGGCGTGAAACTACGCGTCGAGCGCATGCGGAACCGGCGCATCCTCTCAATTCGCATCAAGCTCAACGGTCACGCCCATACGGAAGAATCGCTCGAGGCCGATGCCCGCAGCATCTGAGCTGCTCGCAGCGGCCCGCAAGGCACGCGAGCACGCCTACGCACCGTATTCGAATTTTGCGGTCGGGGCTGCGCTCGCAACGAAAGCCGGCGACGTCGTCACCGGCGCAAACGTCGAGAACGCGTCGTATCCGGTCGGAATGTGTGCGGAGCGAACGGCACTCTTTTCGGCGGTGGCACGTGGACACCGTGACTTTGACGCGATTGCAATCGTCGGGCCCGAAGGCGTCGCTCTGACGCCGTGCGGCGCTTGCCGCCAGGCACTCTCCGAGTTCGGCGACATGCGCGTCGTTCGCGAAGGATGCGACGACGTGGCCCTGCGCGATCTCCTACCGGATGCGTTCGGTCCGCGGCACCTTGCACGAACGGGCATATAAGACCGACGCGTTCGTCCTGCGTGGACGTAATCTCGGCGAAGCAGACAAGATTTTCACGCTGTTCACGCGCGCGCGCGGAAAGATCGACGCGGTCGCGAAGGGCGTGCGCCGTATTAAGAGTCAAAATGCCGGCAGGCTCGAGTTTTTGACGGAAGCCTCGTTGACGATGCACGCCGGAAGGTCGCTCGATGTCATCACGGGTGCGTCGATCCTGCATTCCGAGTGGGAAGGAATCGTTGAACCCAGCACCTTTGCAACTGCCAACGTCGTCGCCGAGCTGATCGATGCGTTTTGCGAACCGGATCTGGCGCAGACGGAGATATACGACCTTCTGCGCGGTGTCGTGCACGCGCTCGTCTCTGTGCAACGGCCGCCTGAGCTCTTGCCGCGCTTCGAGCTGCGGCTGCTCGACGTGCTCGGCATCCTGCCGAGCATGGACGTATGCGTGCGGTGCGGCGAGTCGCTCGAAGGGGCTCGCGAAGCGTGGCTCGATCCATCGGCAGGCGGCCTGGTATGCGGTGCTTGTCACTCCGGCGGCGATGCCGGAAAGCTCGAAGGGAACGAGATCGAGAACATTCACGCGCTCGCGATACCGCCTGCGCAGCGCGGTGCGACGACATTCGCGTTGCCGTCGGTGGCGCGTGCGGTCGATGCGCTGCTCGTCTATCATCTCGGGAAACGCGCGAAGGCTTCAGCCTTTCTCGAAGAGATGGCGCACGGCCGATGAGCATTCTAGCGCTCGATATCGGTGAGAAGCGGATCGGCGTAGCGGTCTCGGACCCAAGCGATTCATTTTCCCTGCCGCTCGAGGTCATCGAGCGGACGACGATTCGTGACGATATCGGACGCATTGTCGCACTGGCGACGGAGCGCGGCGTCCGCGTGGTCGTCGTCGGCGATCCGGTTCGTTTGGGCGGCGAGCGCGGACTAGCTTCGGAGAAGATCGATAAGTTCGTCGCCGAGCTCGAACGCGGATGGAACGGAATGATCGAACGTGTCGATGAGCGCTTGACGACCGCACAAGCGACCAAATCGCTGATCGCCGCCGACGTCTCACGCAAGAAACGAAGGCAAGTCGTCGACAAACTGGCCGCGGCCTTGATCCTCGATACCTACCTCGCGCGACGGAAGCACGGTTGAGGCGCCTCGCCGCAATCCTCGCGCTGCTCGCCGTCGCGGCGCTCGCACTGTTTTGGTACGTCGCTTTTGCCGACCGGAGCCGGCCGAGCGTAGCTACCGACGTCGTTATCCCGCACGGCGCGACTTCGGGAGACGTAGCAGTGCTGTTGGCGCAGCATCACGTTATCGCGAATCCGCTGCCGCTGCGAATCTTGGCGCGAGCCCGGCGCGTCGATCGCGATCTCGAGGCGGGCGAATACATTTTTCCCGCACACCAGACGCTCGATGAAGTCTTGCAAGAGCTCTTAGTCGGTCGCGCGCGCGTTGCCACGTGGGTGACGATCCCCGAAGGCTTTACCGCCGTACAAATCGCGGACACGCTCGCGGGGCACAAGCTTGGGTCGCAAGCGGCATACCAAGCATATTTCGAGCACCAAACGATCGTGCTCGGCGGCGTGCGCACACAGAGTCTGGAAGGCTACCTGTTTCCGAGCACTTATCTCTTTCCGCTTTCCGTGACGCCGGAGGTTGCAGCCGGCATTCTTGTCGACCAGTTTCGCAGGGAGCTGCCCGGTAATGCACAGCGGCAGGCGCGTAGTTTGGGATACACGCTTCCGCAGGTCGTAACGGTCGCGTCGCTCGTCGAGCGCGAAGCGAAAGCCGACGACGAGCGTGCTTTGATCGCCGGCGTCATCTACAACCGCTTACGCAAAGGTATGCCTCTGCAGGTCGATGCGTCTCTGGAATATGCGTTTCCGAATCATCATATTGAGATTACGCGTGCCGACTTGCGTACCGATACGCCGTACAACACGTATCTGCACGTGGGGCTCCCGCCGACGCCGATTGCCAACCCCGGCCTCCCCTCCTTGCTGGGAGCATTGCATCCGCAGCGAACGGATTACTATTACTATGTCTATAAAGGGAACGGCCACCACGCATTTGCCCGGACGCTCGGGGAACACAACGCAAACGTCGAACGCTATCTGCACTAGATCGGAGGCCCGCCATCAGCTCGCATAACGGAAACGGTGAGGCCCTTTCGCCTGGTGAGGGCGACGCAGCGCTCGAGCTACGCGAGACCTTCGTCGTGGAGACGACAGACGGTCGCGAGATCGAGTTCGAGGTCGTCGGGCTCGTCGAGGACGAGGATAAAACGACGTATGCAATCTGCTACAGCGAAGGTGAGGACGAGTTTGTCGTCTCCGACGCGACGGGCAATCTGCTTGCAGACGAGGCGCTCGCGCAAGAAATCCTCGATGACTTCTTTGCGCTCGCGGAAGAAGCTGACGAAGACGAGCCGGAGGGAAAGCCGTAATTACGCCGGGTCCGGTTCTCTTTCTTTCGGCGAGCGTCGGGGTAGGGCACACCTCGGCGGCAAAAGCCGTCGAGACGGCGCTCGGCGAGCACGACCTCGACGTGCGCATCGTCGACGCGTACGCGCATGCCGTTCCGTTCTTTTCGAAGATCGCTGCCGACGGCTACATCCGGATGGTCAAAGTCGCGCCGTGGATGTACGGATTTCTGTACGATCGCGTCGAGCGGGCCCGCAAGGTCGGCTCGTCGCGGAGATGGCTCAGCCGCCTGGGTGCGCAGAACCTGCACGCGCTGATCGAGTCAATTCAGCCGAGTTGCGTCGTCTGCACGCACGCCTTTCCATGCGGCATCATGGCGGACTACAAAGCCGGGATCGATCCGACGCTTCCGGTCATGGGCATCGTCACCGATTACGTCGTGCACCCGTTTTGGATCTACCGGAACATCGATGCCTACGCCGTCGCGACGCCGCAGATGCGCGACGTGCTGATCGCGCGCGGTGTCAATCCGTCGCGCGTGCAAACGACGGGAATCCCGGTCGATCCGCGTTTTGGTTCGATCGCATCAAAGACGCAGGCTCGAATTGCGCTGGGTCTTGGGACGCTCGGTCAACGGCGACTCGTGCTTGTGATGGCCGGGGGGCTCGGCATTGGCCCGCTGGAAATGATGCTGCGTGGTCTCGAGGACGTCTCGCACTCGGTCGCAGCCGTCGTGCTAACGGGGAAAAATGCGCGTCGCGAAGCGCGCTTGCGTGAATGGGTTTCGCGTTTACCGTATCCGGTACTGGTACGCGGCTTCGAGGAGAACGTTTACGACTACATGCACGCTGCAGACGTGTTGCTAACGAAGCCCGGCGGACTAACGATCTCCGAAGCGCTCGTGGCACGCATTCCAATGGTGCTCGTGAAACCGCTCGGCGGCCAGGAGCAACGGAATACGCGCTACCTGCTCGAACGCGGCGCTGCACTCAATGCTTCGACGATCGATGAGATAACGCAATCGGTACAACGTGTGCTGCAGTGGCCGCACGAGCGCGACCGGCAACTTGCGCGCGCCGAGACGCTGCGGCGACCGGAAGCGGCCGCTGATGCGGCAGTGCTCATTTCTCATCTGGTGGAACGCGAACCACTAACCGCTACTGCACTCGGCTCGCGATCGGATTAAACATCGTCGCGTGAGAGCGAAAGGATCATGCGAGCAATGAAATGCGCGCCCTCATCGTTGTAATGCACGGCATCTTGACCTACGCCCTGGTCGCCGTAAGGACATTCTGACACGGCTTCGAATGAAGCCGCGGCGTCAATGTAGCGTCCGTGAGATGATTTCGCGGCTTCTCGCTGCCACAAATCTCGTAAGCGGTCGAGATACGGACGCACCGGCAACTTAAAGCGATCGTCGGCGTCGATGAAAAAGGGCCACTTAGCGCACCATTGCTCGAACGTTAGCTCATGACTCTCCTGCGTGTACCCGCGCTTTAGGAATTGCATATACGCCGGGACGAGATCCTGATAGCATAACGGCTGCAGCACGGCGAGGAATCTGTGACCCAAGTCGGCGCAAATGCGATCGAGAATCTTGACCGCAGCGACGGTGCGGCGGGCGATCCAGCGTTGCGCTTCGTCTTCGTCAGACGGAATTTGCCGAAGAAGCCGCGCGATCTCGGAGCCGTAGATGTCCTCCGCGAGTTCAGTTTCACTGCGTAAGAGCGGTGATGACCGCCGGCCGGCGAGAAAGTCTAGGTGATAGACAAGGCGCCTCTCGACGTCGACGAGACCGCCCAGATACACTACCGTCCTTCGAGAGGCCCGCGCCAAGGACGGATGTGAAGCACCCAACCGGAGACGATACGTCTGCTGATCGACGACTTGATCGAAGTCGGAGAGATTGAGAACGGCAACTTCATCGATTGCGCTGTCTTGCTCTGCGAGACGCCGCGGCCATGCACGGTCACCCGCGGTGTTCGAGTCACCCAAGGCGATGACGACCTCGCGACCGGCGCACATACGGCCGAACTCTGCGAAGAATGCATTGAAATCGTTAAACTCGCGAACCGCGCATCGCCAAATGACAGCGTTTAAATGATGATTTCTACGTTCGGAAGTGCGCAGCAACAGGTAGTCGCCCCCGACGTAGGCTTCGGCCCAGTCGATTTCCCTCGGGATGGTTCGGACGGCTTCCATTAGATTGCCGAAAGCGCGGTCTCTTCGTCGCAGACGACGTCGTCGGTCGGCGGCCCGGGGTCGCTTGGATCTTCGCCGGCCTCCGGCGGCGGAGCTGGCGTGCCCGCGTATTGCGCAAAGAACAAATCCATCGCGCGCTTCACGCCGGCCGGTGTAACCGTTCGACCGTCGCCGGCAAAGAACACGTGGGTACGTTGCGTAGCCGTGATGACTTCATAGGACGGAAAATAGTCGACGTGAGCAAAGCTGGAGCGCGCCTCTTCGGCGGACACGCGCAATACCGATTTAGAATACGTCGTTGCTTGCACGACGTGGTTGACGCTCATGGTCGCAAGCAGAGGAACCGGTGAGACCGTCAGAATGACCTTTGCACGCGGATTAAGCAGTCCGAAGGCACGGATGAATTCGAAGAGCGAATCCGTCGTCTCGCGCACGCCGAAGTTAACGAATTCGTAACGCGCCGGGTCGAAGGTTCCCACCGAACAACCCGGACATGTCGGGTATACGGTGCCGTCGCGGCGATCTCGCCAGCCTTCCGTCAGTCCGAGGGTGAAGACGAAGATATCGCAGCGTTCGAACATCTCGCGAACTGCCGCGAGATGTGCTTTCCGGTCGTGGTGCAACGCGTCGAGCGACGCAAATCCTTCGGGTTCGATGAATGGCCTGAGCGGATCGTAGTAGCGGCCATCGTCCAACCAATGATCTTCGATCGGCGTGAATCGTTCAAAGGCACGCTCGAAGAGTTGCACGAGTTGCGGAGTCGTGTAAACGTTCCCGAAACGTGCCGGAAAGATGCCGTAATTACGGTCAGCGAGATCGTCGTCGAAAAGACCCTTAGGTCCCGGCTCCGTCACCATGTACTTGAAGCCGCGCTGCACGAGCTGTTTTGCAACGTGCTGCGCGAAGCAGCTTCCCGCAGTCGCGATGGCCATCGTTTCGTCGATTGCGAAGCGGCCTGGCATCGTTGGATCGAGCGCGGGTCTGGGCACACCAGCAACGGAGCGTCGCCAATGAGCGGCGTCCGGTTGTGTGCTGTATGGGCATGTTTCTCGCATAGAGCCTAATCTGGCTGTCGGTCGGTCGAGGCGTAACCTTTAGACGAAGGATGGGTCGCTGCCGACAAGGGCAAAAGCGATGTTTATGGAGAACGCCGCGCTGCGATGGAGAGGTGGCCGAGTGGCTGAAGGCGGCGGTTTGCTAAACCGTTATACGGATAACACCGTATCGAGGGTTCGAATCCCTCTCTCTCCGATGCACTACAAAAAGAGAAAATAAAAAAAAACTACAACGCGCGGTCGTAGCTCAATTGGATAGAGCAACAGGCTACGAACTTGTAGGTTGGGGGTTCGAGTCCCTCCGACCGCGATTTGCAGAACAACATAATGTCACGTAAAAAAGAAACCTAGTGGCTCGGTAGCTCAGGGGTAGAGCGGGGGACTCATAAGCCCTAGGTCGTAGGTTCAAATCCTACCCGAGTCATTTTTCCAAGATAGGTTGCGCAAACGCGCAGCCTATTTTGTTAGTCCGAGGCTTTGCGCAGCGCAACGGAGATGCGCGGGCCGATCGGACGCCGCTCTTTCGGTATAGCATGCTCCCAATTGAGCTGGCTTGCGCCCTGCATCACGAGCAGACTTCCGGCTTCCAGATCGAGATTGAGCGAACGCTTGCGCGCGACGACCGGCTTCGTGCGCAACAGCATACGGCGCGTCGCGCCAAAGCTCACGAGCGCAATGGTCGGTGCCGATCCAAAAACCGCAATGCGGTCATTGTGCCACGCCACGCTGTCGTGCTCGTCGCGATAGAAGTTCAAGCCGATGCGCTCGATCCTGACGTGCACAAATGGCTCGATGCGCGCGCGGATCTCCTCCAGAATGCTTGGGAAGGGTGGCTCCCCATAGTGCGCAACCAGCCGCGGGACATCGACTTCGCGGTCGTACATCCAGCGGCGATCGGACTCCCACGGAATCTCGTCGCGCAACGCCGCAAACATGCGCGCGGTTTCCTCATGAGAAAAAACGTCCGGCGTATATACGATCTTGCCGGTCTCGTCATCGGCGACGACCGTCAGGGGGGAAGCGGCGAAGAGTCCTAGCTGATGCGACACGGGAGGCTACCCTCTCGCAGACGCCTCCCACGCGCGAACGGTTTCGATTTGTCCGGCCATGTAGTGTAAGAACCCGCCGCCGATGAGAAACTCTTTGCGGAGCGGATCGAGCGTGAACGGAATCGTTTCGCCGCCGGCTGCAATCGTTTGCGCCGCAACGTCGATCCGTGCGGAGCTGCAAGCGATGATGCGATCGATCGCGTCAGCCGGGACCGCTGATAACAGGAAACCGTTGTTATAGGCGTTCTCTTCAAAGATGCGCGCGAAGCTCGGCGCAATGACGCCTTTGAAGCCGCGCGATTGCAACGCCCAGACTGCATGTTCTCGCGAGCTGCCGGCGCCGAAGTTTTCGCGCGCGACGATTATCGTCGCGTCCGGGTGCGTGGCGTAGAGCGCGTCGATCCCCGGCAGTCCGCCCAAGCAATACGCACCCAGACCCTTCGCATCGACGGCGCCCAGATAGCGCGTCGGAATGATTTGATCGGTGTCGACGTTGGCGCGGTCCAGCGGGAAGAGCTTGCCCTCGACGATCATGCAAGAACCGCGCTTTCGAGCTCATCAGGACTTGCGATCCGTCCCAGCACGGCGCTCGCCGCAACCACGACCGGTGAAGCAAGGTGGACGCGTCCGCCCGTCCCCATCCGTCCGGGAAAGTTTCGATTGCTCGAGCTGATGCAGCGCATCTGCGGCGCGAGCACGCCGGTCGAGAGACCGGGACATGCTCCGCAGGACGAATGCGTCCAGAGTGCGCCCGCATCTTGAAAGATGTCGTGCAAACCTTCAGCCTCGGCTTGCCGTTTCACGAGTTGCGAGCCGGGTGTGACAATCGTTGGGATGCGGACCTTGCGGCCGGCGAGAACTGCGGCGGCGGCGCGCAGATCGCCGATCCGTGCATTCGTGCACGAGCCGATGAAGGCTTGATCCAGCTCGATCCCGCGCAGCAGAACCCCGGGTTGTAACCCCATATATTCGAGCGCCCCAGCATCGGCATCAAGTGGAACGCTCCCGGATAGCGGAGCGCTCTCACCGGGATTCGTTCCCCAGGTAACGGTCGGGCGTAGCGCGCTCGCGTCGATCGTCAGCTCGGCATCGTATGTCGCATCCGCGTCTGGAGCGAACGCGCGCCAACGTGCAGCGGCGCCTTCGAATTCATCGCCCTTTGGTGCGAACTCGCGTCCGCGCAAATATTCAAGGGTAGTTTCGTCGACCGGACACATCCCGGTCGTCGCTCCGGCTTCAATCGACATGTTGCACAGCGTCATGCGCTCGTCCATCGAGAGCGCCGCGATGCCGTCACCCGTATACTCGAGCACGTAGCCGGTCCCGCCCTTGAAACCGAGCTGCGCGACCACCGCCAGTGCGAGATCCTTCGCGGTCGCATCCTTTTGTAAGCGTCCGTGCACGCCGATACGCATAACCTTCGGACGTGTAACGACGACGGCGCTCGATAGCAGTGCACCTGCTAGCGCCGTGCTTCCAACGCCGAACGCAAACGATGCGAAGGCGCCGATCGTGCAGGTGTGACTGTCGCTGCACACGAGCGTCGAACCGGGCATGACGTGACCGCGTTCGGGGACCAGAACGTGACAGATGCCGTTGTTGCCGACGTCGTAGAGACGGACGCTGCGTTTTTTCGCCCAGGTGCGCAGCTGGAGCGCGAGTTCGGCGCTTGAAGTGTCTTTGGCCGGCGCGACGTGATCGTTGACGGCGATGACGCGCGCCGCATCGTACAAGCTGCCATCGAAGTCGCGTTCGATCAGATCGATCGCCGGCGGCCCGAGCAGCTCGTACAGCACGGCGCGATCGATGAAGATCAGCGCATTGCGTCCGGGAAGCTCACGCACCAAATGCGCGTTCCAGACTTTCTCGAATAGCGTTGCGCCCATTTAGGTCGGGCTCGCAACCCCCGCGAAGCGATCCGGCGACAGAAATCCGATCGAATGGCGCGTGCGGCCTTCGAGCGCCAAATCGGCGACGATCTCGCCGACGACGCTGCAGAACTTGAAGCCGTGACCGGAGAACCCGCCCGCGATGACGACGTTGGATTGTGCCGGGTGCAAGCCGATGACGAAATGCTCGTCGGGTGTGAGCGTGTACAGGCACACCTTCGAGCGCAGATACGTTGCCGCGGCGCCGGGGATCAAGCCGTCCAAGAATGCGCGAATCGGCAAGACCTCTTCGGGCCTGACTTCGCGGCCGACGTCGTCGGGATCGGTGGGTTGGAAGCTGCGGTAGAAAGCGATCTTTATTCCCTCACCCGCGACGTAGGGGAATCCGTAGACGCGTCCATCTTTGCGGGCGACGATGAAAATCGGCAACGACTCGAGCGCGTCCGTGTTCTGTGTACCTGCCGGCGCAAACCAATGCATGACCTGCCGCTCGACGACGAGCGGCAAGCCGAGATCCGCTGCAATCCCTCCGAGCCAAGCGCCGGCCGTGACGATCAGGCGATCGGCATCGATGACCTCGCCGTCGGAGGTCCACACCCGCACGCCGTTTGCAGTTGCTTCATAGCGCGTCGCACTCGTCCCGAAACGCGCTTGAGCGCCGGATTCGATCGCACGCCGCAAGTGCGCGCCGATACACGCCTCTGGCCGCAAGAACCCGGCGGTCGGCTCGAACAGCGCGACCTCGCCTTCGCGAAAGTGCATCGACGGATAGCGGCGCGCGACTTCATCGCGTTCGAGAAGCTCGTGCGCCAGCCCGTGCTCGCGCGCGCTCTGAAGCCCGCCGTCAACGATCGTGTTGTCGCGAGTGCTCACGAACAATCCGCCGGTGATGTTCAACAGAGCTTCGCCAGTTTCGGCCTCCAGCTCGCGCCATAGCTCGTACGCGCGCTGCACCAGCGTCACGTAGCGGCCATCCAGGAAGTAGGTTTGGCGAATGATGCGTGAGTTGCCGTGCGAGGAACCGAATCCGTGCAACGGCTGAAAACGTTCGAGTCCGATGACGCGCTTACCGCGCGACGCGACGTGCGCGAGCGCTGCGCTTCCCATGCCGCCGAGTCCGAGTACGACCGTGTCCCAGCTCATAGAATCTGACTCAAGAAAGCCTTTGTGCGTTCCTCTC
Organism: Candidatus Baltobacteraceae bacterium; assembly: GCA_036489885.1. NCBI lineage: Bacteria > Bacillati > Vulcanimicrobiota > Vulcanimicrobiia > Vulcanimicrobiales > Vulcanimicrobiaceae > Vulcanimicrobiaceae bacterium. Next base: position 45,454 of record DASXEW010000002.1, on the reverse strand, counting down.
GCGGCGCTGCAAAGAATTGGGCCGGCGTGCCGCGCTCGACGATCGTGCCTCCGTCCAGGAAGACGATCAAATTTCCGACCTCGCGCGCAAAGCCCATTTCGTGCGTCGCCAAAATGCACGTCAGACCGTCGGCAACGAGTCCGCGAATCGTGAGCAAGACTTCTTTGACCGTCTCCGGATCGAGCGCGGCGGTAACCTCGTCGAACAAGATGACCTGCGGGTTCATCGCAAGCGAGCGCGCGATCGCGACGCGCTGTTGCTGTCCGCCCGAGAGCTGCGCCGGAAAGCTGTCGGCTTTGTCTTGCAGTCCGACTTTCGCCAGCAGCGCGTAGGCCCGTTGCTCGACTGCAGCTTTATCTTCGTGCAGCACGTGGATCGGCGCCATCATGACGTTCTCGAGCGCCGTCTTGTGCGGGAAGAGATTGTATTGCTGAAAGACGATCGAAACGCGCTTGCGCAGCGCGATCAGCTCCTGGTCGCTGCGTAACGCGTGCACCGCTATGTCGTCGACGCGAATCGTGCCTGCATCGATTGGGACGAGTCCGTTGATGCAACGAAGCAATGTCGACTTCCCGGACCCCGAAGGTCCGATGATGCAGCACACGCCGCCGCGAGCGACTTCGATGTCGATGCCGGCCAAGACGACGTTCGCTCCGAAAGCTTTGCGGACGCCGGCAATTTCGACTAGAGGACGCTCGCTCACGAGGCCACCGAGAAACGGCGCTCGAGCCGCTTGGTATAGACGGCGATGGGATAGCAGTAGAGGAAGAACCATACGAGGACGTAGCCGTAAAACGGCATCAGCAGCTCGGTTCGGCCTTCGGCGCCAAGCACGTTCCGCGTCAGGGTCAGGACCTCGGTGACGCCTAGGATCGATGCAAGCGTCGTCGATTGCGTAAGAATTGCGTAGAGGTTCATCCATGGCGGAAGCATGCGTTTGACCGCCTGCGGCACGATGATCAGCCTAAGTGTCTGCAGATAATCAAAACCGAGCGACTGCGCAGCCTCCCACTGTGTATAGGGTAGCGAAACAACGCCGCCACGAAAGATCTCGGAAACGTTCGCCATGACGGGCAGTGCGAGACCGACCGTGGCTTTGATCCAATCCGGAAACGGTATGGTACCGAACGGCGTATGAAATTGGAACGGCGTCAGGTACATCACGAAGAACATCAAAACGAGCCAAGGTGCGTTGCGAAAGATCTGCATGAACCAGTACGCGGGACGCTCAACCTGGACGCGCCGTGAGATCAAGAAGATTCCGAGCACGACGCCGAACAGCGATCCGAGCGCCATCGAAAAGACGCTGATCGCGATATTGAAGAGAAATCCGTGAAAGAGTAGCGGCGTCCACTTTGCTAGCGTCGCGAGTACCCCGGGTTCCCCAGCCGCGGTTTGCGCCTGCGCGAACGCGACGGATCCCGCAAAAAACAGAATGGAAAAGAAGAGCACGCGTTTCGTGATCACAGGCCGTAACCCGGAATGCGTAAACGTTTCTCGATCAGCTCCATTGCCCAGACAACGATCGCGACGAGAATAATATACGCGATCAGAATAAAGACCATCATCTCGGGGACGTTGAGCTCGTCGGACCATATTTGGCTCGAAGCGTAAAGGAGCTCCGGGACCGCAATCGCGTAGGCAAGCGACGTCGTCTTTACGAGATTGACGATGTTGTTCGTGAACGCCGGCAATCCGATCCGGAACGCGAGCGGAAACATGATGCGAACGAAGCTTTGCAGGCGTGAGAATCCAAGGGACTCGGCGGCCTCGAGCGTCGTGCGCGGAATCGCTTCGATTCCTGAACGGAAGATCTCGACATTGAATGCCCCGGCAAAAAGCGAGAGCGAGAGCGACGCCCAGAAGACGTTGTTGAGAAGCGGATGCCGCAGACCATCGGCCGAGTGCGTCGAGAGCAGCGGGCTGAGCGCGAAAAAGAAGAAATAGAGCTGAACCAGCGGCGGCGTGTTGCGGAAGAACTGCACGTATGCCGTGATAATTTGCCGAACGATTCGCCAACGCGTGCCGAGCAGCCAGACGCCGATCACGCCGATGAGCGTGCTGGCTGCGATCGTAACGATCGACAGCCAGACTGTCATCTCGAATCCGTGGAGTATACGCGTACGCTCGCCCGTTTCATAAAGAAACGTGAGACGAACGTGCGCGTTAGTTGCGAGCCAGCGGCCGAAAGCCGCGAGCGCGTCTATTTCTTATTCGCGTCGGCGTTCATCTGCTTCGAGAACGTCGACACCGGGACGTTGTATTTTTTCTCGAGCGCGATGATCGTGCCTTTCTTGTGCCAATCTTTCACGACGTCCGACATGAACGCCATGAATTTGTCATCGCCCTTATCGACTGCAAGACCCCACGGCTGAACGTCGATCGACGCGAGCGGCAGATCGAATCCACCACTCCACGCCGGATCGAGCGAGAGCGGGTTGTTGAACGAGTCGTCATAGACGAAGCCGATGCAGGTTCCGGCTCGCAAAGCGTTGAGCGCTTCAGGCGTCCCCGGGAACGCGACGACCGTCGCACCGTATTTGTCCTGCATGTCTTTGTTGTAAAACGCGCCCTGAATGCCGCATAGAGACTTCCCTTTGAGATCGTCCCAGCTTTTCAGTCCGGAAGCTTTGCGCGCGATGATGTCGACGCCGGCTGCGTAGTAGCTCGGCTTGACGATGCCAACTTGCTCTTCGCGCGCCGGCGTGTCTGTCATCGTCGCGATCATCAAATCGATGCGACCTTGTTGCAAGAACTGAATGCGATTGGCCGCAACGACCGGAACGTATTCGATTCCGACGCCAAGGCGCTTCGCAACGTCTGCAGCCAAGTCGGGTTCGATGCCGACGACTTTTCCTGAGGGATCGAGGAAGCCGAACGGTTTGTAATCGGTTTTGACGCCGACGATGAGCTTGCCGCGCTGCTTGATATCGGCGAGCGTGTCACGTGCAGATGCCGGTGCGGCCACCCACAGCCCTAATACGAGGGCGGTGAGCGACGCGATCAATAGGCGACGGACGAGCTTCATGAAGTTTCTCCTTAGTTCGGTGCGGGTTGTGGCTGTGCGGCCGGCGCTTGTTCTTGCGCGCTCGACTGCGATGTGGGGGGGACCCGTCTGTTGAGCACGGCAATTGCCGTGCCGATCGCGGCGCCGACTCCGAGATAGAACCAGCGGCGCTTCGAGAAGAAATCTTCAAGACGGAATAAACGGTCGAGGGAGCATTCCCCGTAACCGCCCGCTGCGAATGCGAGCGCGGCAGTTGCATAGAGCAGCGGCACCTCGATGCCGTTATCGGAAGCGAAGAAGCCGTTGTCTTTGTGCACCGTCGACATCGCGACGAGCATGTTTACGATCATGATCGACGGGCCGACGGTACCGAATAGCCCCGCGGCAATCAAACCGCCGGAGATCAGCTCGTTATAAGCGGCCGCCGTTCCCATTTGCTCGGCATCTTCGAAACCGAGCATGCGCATGAAGCCGGCGGTCTTCGCGGGCCCCGAACCCTCGAACCACCCATACGCTTTTTGCGCGCCATGCGCCGCCATCCCACCGCCGATGATCGATCGAGCGACCAACATCCCAAAACTCGAGCGCATTGAACTCCCCTTTTGGATGGAAGCGAGGGACCGCCGACTTCCCGGCGGAACGTGCTCCACCTCCCCTTTATGCTGACGCAAAACACAACGACGACGCAAGGCCTCCGCGCATACAAGGTCGCGCAAACGATCGATGCGATCCGCAAGGTCAGCGCCGCAGGCATCTCGCGAAAAAGTCTGGAGAACATCAAGACGCTGCTTACGGAGCTGGCGTCGCAGACGGAGCTCTTTCCGTGGGAACATTTTCCGCTGGGTGAAGGTTCGGCGCCGCGCATCTACCGGCTGTCCGAAGACGCGGACGGCCGCTTTGCGATGTATGCGTCGGTCGGTGCGCCCGGGAAATCACAGCCGCCGCACAACCACACCACGTGGGCGGTGATCTCCGGCGTTTTCGGCGACGAGCGCAACGTGCTGTACCGCCGTAGCGACGATCGTTCGGTTCCAAACGAAGGCCGGCTCGAGCACGTCGGTGCGATTACCGTGAAACGTGGAAACGCAGTCGCGCTCATGCCGAATGACTTTCATACGATCTGCGTGAGCGGCAATGGAAATTCGCTCCATTTGCACGCTTACGGACGTTCGCTCGAACGATTGCCGAAACGGATCACGTTCGAGCACGAGTCGGGTGGCCGGTATCAAGTCTTCGGGCCGCCCATAGTGTACGAACCCGTAACGGAGTGAACAGGCTCGAGGGAAAGGTCGCGATCGTCACCGGTGCGGCGAGCGGCATTGGCCGCGCAACTGCGCTGCGATTCGCGGAAGAAGGCGCGCGCGTCGTGGCGGCGGATCTGGATCTCGACCGCGTGCGAACGGTCTTGGGGGACGCAGTGCTTGCGCTCGACGTCGACGTCGCCGACCAAGCGAGCGTTGCGGAGCTCTTCGGGCGTACGAAGGACGAACACGGCCGGGTCGACGTGCTCGCGCACTTCGCGGGCATCACGAAAGACGCGATGGCGTCGAAACTCGAGCTCGACGCGTGGGAAGAAGTCTTGCGCGTGAATCTGACCGGAACGTTTCTGACGGCGCGTGCGGCTGCGGTTGAAATGCGCGCCGGCGGTGGCGGCAGCATCATCCTGACGTCGTCCCGTTCGTATCTTGGCAACATCGGCCAATCGAACTATGCGGCAAGCAAGGGTGGCGTCGTGAGCTTGACGCGAACGCTTGCGCTCGAGTACGGAAAATGGAACGTGCGCGTCAACGCGCTGGCACCGGGCTATATCGAAACGCCGATGACGGCTGCGATCCCCGAACGGGTCCGGCATCTCGCGCTCGAGGGAACGCCGCTGCAACGCGCCGGGCGTCCCGAGGAAGTCGCAGCGGCTACCTTGTTCTTGGCGAGCGACGATGCATCGTACATTACTGGGATCGTTCTCGCGATCGACGGCGGCCGCACGACGGGATTCGCGCCGGCCTAAGCTGCCGGCAACCGGGGTATAAACGCGGCGCAATGTTGGCCACCACAACGTTAGCCGCCCTGATTCTTGCGCTCCCAGTCGCGACGCCGAGTGCAACGGCTGCGCCTGCCGCCGTTGGGCCGGTGCTCGTCCAGGGAAAGAGCACGTACGGGATTAGCTTTGCCGGCGCGACCTCACAGTCGGCAACCGCCACGCAAGACCATGCCCCGGCCGGGACCTATTTCATCGCGACGCCGGGGATGCTGTGCACGGGAACCGTGACCCTCACCGGCGACTCGCGGCCGCTTCCGGGCAACCCGGTCACCTCGAGTGGACCGTTCACTTTTACCCGCACGGGCAGCCCCGCAGGCTGCGCCGTCAGGATTAGGTCAAGCGCCGGAGGGGCGACCGCCACTATTCTCTTCCAATAGGGGTCTGGCGAGGTGCCCGCAGCGGGCTCTTCAACCGAATTGACCGGACGCAGAGCCACTGCTATAATCCCGTGGTTGCGGCCCCACCCCGTCGGTGTGGCCACTTTTGTGTTGTTCTAGGGAGCAAGGTTGCCGACAATCAGTCAGCTGGTCCGTAAGGGCCGTTCGAAAATTGCAAAAAAGGTGAAGACCCGCGCATTCCGCGTGATTCAAACGGGTCCAAAACCCGGTCATCCTGATTTGCCGACGCGCAGTTTTGAAGTTACCGGCAATCCGCAGCGCCGCGGCGTGTGCACTCAAGTGAAGACCGTAACGCCGAAGAAGCCCAATTCCGCCTTGCGCAAAGTCGCGCGCGTCCGCCTGACCAATGGTGAGGAAGTGACCGCGTACATTCCAGGCATCGGGCACAACCTTCAAGAGCACAGCGTGGTTCTTGTACGAGGCGGCCGCGTCAAGGATCTCCCTGGCGTGCGCTACCACATCATTCGCGGAACGCTCGACACGTCGGGTACCGCGAATCGCAAACAAGGCCGCTCCAAGTACGGCGCTAAGCGCCCGAAATAGCGAAAGCAGAAAAGATGCCCCGCAAAGGACCCTCGCCCAAGCGACCGATCCTACCGGATCCGAAGTTCAATTCCAAAGTGCTCGCGCGCTTCATTAATAAGGTGATGATGCGCGGGAAGAAATCCATCGCGGAACGGATCACGTATCAAGCTCTCAACATCGTTGGAGAGAAGACCGGACGCGACCCGATGGATATCTTCACGCAAGCCCTCGGAAATGCAATGCCGATGGTTGAGGTTCGTCCCCGCCGAGTCGGCGGCGCGACGTATCAAGTTCCAATGGAGGTGCGTCCCGATCGCCGTCAAGCGATGGCGATGCGCTGGCTCATCGGTTTTGCACGGCTGCGTCCAGGGCACTCGATGGAAGAAAAGCTTGCGAGCGAGCTGATGGATGCCGCTAATAACGTCGGAGCTTCGGTCAAGAAGCGCGACGACACTCACAAAATGGCAGAGGCCAACAAAGCCTTCGCACACTATCGCTGGTAGATTTTAAAAACAATGGCCCGGGAGTTTCCACTCGAGCGGACGCGAAACATCGGCATTGCCGCGCACATCGATGCCGGCAAGACGACGGCGACCGAACGCATCCTTTTCTACACCGGCCGTACGCATCGGCTGGGTGAAGTTCATGACGGCTCCGCAACGATGGACTGGATGGTCCAAGAGCAGGAGCGCGGCATTACGATCACCTCAGCGGCGACGGCGTGCACGTGGCGCGACACGCGCATCAATATTATTGATACGCCTGGCCACGTTGACTTTACCGTCGAAGTTGAACGCTCACTGCGCGTCCTCGACGGCCTCGTCGCATTATTCGACTCGGTTGCCGCCGTGCAGCCGCAGTCCGAGACGGTCTGGCGTCAGGCTAACAAATATAACGTCCCGCGCATCATCTTCGTAAACAAGATGGATCGCATGGGCGCAGATTTCTTTAACTGCGTCACCAAGATCCGCGAGCGTCTCGGCGCGCCGGCCGTTCCGATTCAAGTTCCGATCGGCGCCGAAGACAAGTTCCTCGGTGTTGTCGATCTCTTCACGATGAAGAAGATCATCTATACCGACGATCTCGGCAACACGATCGAGCACAAGGACGTCGAACCCGGCGAGCTGCGCGATTTGGCCGAGAAGTGGCGCTTCCAGCTGATCGAAGCCATCGCGGAGCAAGACGACGAGCTCACCGAGATGTATCTCGAAGGAAAGACGATTCCGGAAGAGCGTCTCAAGCGCGCGCTGCGTCTTGCCACGATCGCCGGTACCGTGCTTCCGATGTTGTGCGGGTCGGCATTCAAGAATAAGGGCGTTCAGCCGCTGCTCGATGCCGTCGTCGACTTCTTGCCCTCACCGCTCGAAGCCAAGTCGATCATCGGAAAAGATCCGAAAACCGGCGCCGAGATTAGGCGTAAGCCGGACGACAACGAAGCGTTTTCCGCGCTTGCGTTCAAAATCGCGACCGATCCGTACGGCAACCTAACGTATTTCCGCGTGTACTCGGGCGTGCTCGAAAAAGGCACGTACATTTACAACGCGCGTACGGGACGCAAGGAGCGCATCGGGCGCATCCTGCGCATGCACGCGAATCACCGCGAGGACATCGATTGGATAGGCGCGGGTGACATCGCAGCAGCGGTCGGTCTCTCCGACACGCGCACCGGCGATACGCTGTGCGACGAGAAGAACCCGATCATCCTCGAGACGATCACGTTCCCCGAACCGGTTATCTCGCAGGCCATCGAGCCGAAGACCAAAGCCGATCAAGACAAGCTCGGTCAGGCGCTCACACGGCTTGCGCAAGAAGATCCGACGTTCAAGATGCGGACGGACGAGGAGACGCAACAAACGATCATCGCCGGAATGGGCGAGCTGCATCTCGAGATCATCCTCGATCGTCTCAAGCGCGAATTCAAGGTTGAAGCCAACGTCGGCAAGCCGCAAGTGGCCTACAGAGAGTGGATCACGAAGACGGTCGAACGTCAGGGACGCTTCATCCGCCAGACCGGCGGTAAGGGTCAGTACGGCGACGTCACGATTCGGGTCGAACCCGGCGAGACCGGAAGCGGCTACGTCTTCGAGTGGAAGATCGTCGGCGGCTCGATTCCTAAGGAGTACTCGAAAGCCGTCCAAGAGGGCATCCGGGAATCCGCCGAAAACGGCGTTCTGGCTGGTTATCCGGTTCTCGATTTCAAAGCGACCGCGATCGATGGTTCGTACCACGACGTAGACTCATCGGAAATCGCGTACAAGATCGCCGCGTCGATGGCGTTCCGCGACGCCAACAAAGCGGCCGGGCCAATCCTACTCGAGCCGATCATGGGCGTCGAGGTTACGACACCCAAGGACTACTTAGGTGCCGTCAACGGCGACCTGATGCGTCGTCGCGGCATGATCCAATCGACGGAAGAAGCGCAAGGTAGTGCGCAAGTTATCAAGGCGAACGTTCCGCTCTCAGAGATGTTCGGCTACGCCACCGACCTGCGTTCATCGACGCAAGGCCGGGCGACGTACACGATGGAGTTCGCACACTACGAGAAGGCGCCGCGAAGCGTCGAAGAAGAGATCGTAGCAAAAGCTCAAGGTAAAAAGCTCGCGACCGCATAGGCGCGGTCTACAAGAAAGCACGCAGAGAGGAAATAAGGGCAACGTAAATCATGGCGAAAGCGAAATTCGAACGGTCGAAACCACACGTCAACATCGGCACCACGGGTCATATCGACCATGGCAAGACGACGCTCACGGCGGCGATCATCAATTGCTTGGCAACCGAGAATGCCAACATTGCGAAGCGCAGCGTCGATGACATCGACAACGCTCCCGAAGAGAAAGAGCGTGGTATCACGATCGCGATTTCGCACCAGGAGTACGAGACGAAAGCGCGTCATTACGCGCACGTCGATTGCCCGGGTCATGCCGACTACATCAAAAACATGATCACCGGCGCGGCTCAAATGGACGGCGCGATCCTGGTTGTCTCCGCAACGGACGGCCCGATGCCGCAAACGCGCGAGCACATCTTGTTAATGCAGCAAGTCGGCGTGAAATATATCGTCGTCTTCCTCAACAAAGTCGACATGGTCGACGATGCCGAGCTTCTCGATCTCGTCGAGCTCGAAGTTCGCGAACTGCTCTCGAAGTACGAGTATCCCGGCGACGACATTCCGTTCGTCCGCGGCTCGGCTCTTAAGGCGCTCCAATCGAGCGGCAAGCGTGAAGACGCGGATGCCAAACCAATCTTCGATCTCATGGAAAAGGTCGACGAATATATCCCGACGCCGGAGCGCGCACTCGACAAGCCGTTCTTGATGCCGGTCGAAGACGTGTTCACGATCACCGGCCGCGGAACGGTCGGAACGGGACGCGTCGAGCGCGGTCAAGTCAAGGTTGGCGAGGAAGTCGAGATCGTCGGTCTCACCGCCGAGACGCGCAAGTCCGTCGTCACCGGAATCGAAATGTTCCGCAAGCTGCTTGACACCGGTATTGCCGGCGACAACATCGGCGTGCTGCTGCGCGGCGTGGAACGTACCGACATCGAGCGCGGTCAGGTTCTCGCGAAGCCCGGCTCGATCAAACCGCACACCAAGTTCGCGGCCGAGGTTTACGTCCTCTCCAAAGAAGAGGGCGGACGCCACACGCCGTTCTTTGCAAACTATCGTCCGCAGTTTTACTTCCGCACGACCGACGTAACCGGAACGATCGCGCTTCCGGACGGGGTCGAGATGGTAATGCCCGGCGACAACGTTACGATGAACGTCGAGCTGATCACGCCGATCGCGTGCGAGGAAGGCCTGCGCTTCGCAATCCGCGAGGGTGGCCGCACGGTCGGCGCGGGCGTCGTCACAGCGATCCAGGTTTAACATGATATAATGGGGGGCCGTCGAAAGACGGCTCCTCGGTTCCCCGCTCCTTGAAAAGTGAATGGTTCTAAGAAAATGGCGAAGCAGAAAATTCGAATTCGTTTAAAAGCCTATGATCATCGCGTCCTGGATCAGTCCGCCGAGCGGATTGTCGAGACGGCGAAGCGTACCGGCGCATTCGTTAGCGGACCGGTGCCGCTTCCGACCGAGATCAATCGCTTTTGCGTGAACCGTTCACCGCACGTCGACAAGAAAAGCCGCGAGCACTTTGAGATGCGCACCCATAAGCGCCTCATCGACATCTTGCAAGCCTCGCCCAAGACGATGGATGCGCTGATGCACCTCGACTTGCCGGCTGGTGTCGACATCGAACTGAAGGCCTAGGGCTCATTTAGCCCAGGCCCCGAGAAAATGAGCGCCTAGGCGCTCTTTTTGTTGTTTGGCTGAGGAGGGCTCAGACAAACACAGAAGATTATCTGAATGGCAGCCGAGCCGACCACGCCGCTCAGGGTCTCGCACCAGCGCACCTTTAATGGGACGAAGCGCCGGATTTTCCAATTGCTGGTCGACATGGGCACCTCGAACGACGTGATCTGGCCCTTCGCTTCGCAGCCGTTTATGCGCTCGCCGGGGCCGCTCATTCCGGACCGAACCGAAGAGTGGCACAGCGGCGTGCACGCTACCTTGGAAGAGGTCGTCCCCGAAGAAAAGATCGTTTGGCGCTTTCTCAATGACGGCGTCAGCGGGACCCACGGCTTCTACATCTCGGTCGAGGGCAAGCAGACGACGGTAGCGCACCGGATCGAAGCCGTGCTCTCCGAACCGGAAGGCCGCCTCTTCTGGCGCCGGTTTGAAGACGTCCACGAGCGCACGATGACCGCGCTCTTCGATAAGATGGCGCGCGTCCTGCGCCGGTGAAATCTCGCTGATGCAAGCAACGCGAACCCGTCCGATCGACTTCTACAATATCGATTCGTTCTTGACGCCCGAGCAGCGTCAGATCCGCGACACGATCCGTGACTTTGTCGACGAACGCGTAGCTCCGGTCATCGATGCGGCATGGCTCGAGGGACGGTTCCCAAGCGAGCTGACCGCGGAGCTCGCGGCACTCGGCGTGTTTGGCGCGACGCTGCCGGAAGAATACGGGTGCGCGGGACTCGACAACATCGCGTACGGGCTGTGCATGCAAGAGCTCGAGCGCGGGGATTCCGGTTTGCGATCGTTCGCAAGCGTGCAAGGCGCGCTCGTCATGTATCCGATCTACGCGTTCGGAAGCGAAGAGCAACGCCGCCGCTGGCTGCCCGCGCTCGCGAAAGGCGAAAAGATCGGCTGTTTCGGCCTCACCGAGCCGGACTTCGGATCGAATCCGGCTGGGATGCTGACGCGCGCGCGGCACAAGGGCGGTTCGTGGATTCTCTCCGGCTCGAAGATGTGGATCACCAACGGCTCGCGTGCGGACGTCGCGGTCGTGTGGGCAAAAACCGACGACGGCGACGAATCATCGATTCGCGGTTTTCTCGTCGAGCGCGGGTCACGCGGATTCAGCGCACGGGATCAAAAAGGCAAGCATTCACTGCGTGCGTCCGATACCAGCGAGTTAGTCTTCGATGAAGTCGAGCTTGCAGAAGACGCGGTCTTACCAAAAAGTGGAGGCCTGAAATCGCCCCTGATGTGTCTCACACAAGCGCGGTACGGAATTGCGTGGGGCGCGATCGGCGCCGCGATGGCGTGTTTCGAGCAAGCCGTCGAATACAGCAAGACGCGCGAAGTTTTCGGCGTACCGCTCGGTGCAAAGCAGCTGCAACAAGAAAAACTGGCCGAGATGCTGACGGCGATAACGGGCGCGCAGCTGATTGCATATCACCTCGGCCGTCTCAAAGATGCGGGCACGTACACGCCGCAGCAAGTCAGTTTGGCGAAGCGCAACAACGTCGACGTGGCGTGCGACGTCGCGCGCACGGCGCGCCGCATGCTTGGCGCAAACGGGATCCTCGCCGAGTACAGCCCGATGCGTCACATGGCAAACCTGGAATCGGTCTACACGTACGAAGGCACGCATGACGTACACGGACTGATTTTGGGTCAGGCGGTAACCGGCTTCAACGCCTTCTGAGTGCGAGCATTGCGCCACCGGCGGCGAACATTCCGACGACGTAGGAGATGTCGCCGAGTTGCGGATTGGCGCGTGCGACCCAGCCCGTAAACCACGCCTGATCCAGAAACGGAATCGAGGCAACGATGCCGGCGATCCATGCCAGAAATCCATTGCGCACCAGCGGTCGCAGAGCAAATGCGCGTGCGGATTCAACCGGCTGCGAGCGCGTCCGCCACCACAGGGCGATGACGACGCCGGCCCACGGCGCCGCCCACGTCGCAAGCAACAGCAGAAAGTTCGTGTAGGTTTCTGCTGTTTTCTGGGGTTGCGAGCCGAGGATCGCGAGTGTGCCGCCGATCGTTCCGATAAGAACGGCGGCCAGCCAGCGCGGGACGCGAACGCCCGCTGCAAGCGCGCTGAGTGCGCCCGAGTAGAGGTTCAAACAGTTTGCCGTCAACGTCCCGAGCACAATGGTCAGGAGCCCAAAGAAAGCCGCAACTCCGCTGCCGAGCAAGAGCGGAATCGCCGCGGTGGGCTGGAGCGTGCTCAAGTCTATTCCGGGTAAAGCAGTAACCGTCGCGGCTCCCATAACTTCGAGAATCGTGCTCGGGATGAAACCACCGAAAAACACCCATATCCATATCGAGCGCGCACTTGCGGTCTGGGGCAGATAGCGTGAGTAATCGGATGCCGCGGGTGCCCATCCGACGACATACGAGAACGCGAGCGCGAATGCCATAATGGCGCCCCCGGTTTCGCCGCCCTGCGACATTGGCGCATGCACGTTAAACGGCGCGCTCCATTGGGAGTGTCGTATCGTCGCGGCGCCGAGCACACAGAAACCACCGAGCAGCGCAAAGGCAGTGATGCGCTCGAAATGGGCAAGCATGTTGTAGCCGTACACGACAATTGCAACCTGAATCAAAAGCATGATGCCCAGTGCAATGAGATACGGCAAGTGCGTAAGCGTACCGAGTGCGTATGCGCCGAGGACGCAATTGACGGCGAACCACCCGACGCCGGCGAGAAACGCGAGGACCGCCGGGAAGACATTCCCGAGTATTCCGAACGCCAGGCGCGACTGCATCATTTGAGGCAATCCGTAGCGAGGTCCAAGCATCGAAAGAAGTGCGAGAATCGCGTAGCCGAGCACGTTACCTGCGACGATCCCGGCGATTGCAGCCGGTAGCGTCGTGCCGTACAACGCGAGCGCGAGAACGCCGACCGACCATGTAGCGGTCTCCGCATTCGCAGCAAACCAGAGTCCGAAGAGATCGCGCGGTCTACCGTGCCGTTCTTCAGATCCGATCGGTTCGATGCCGAAGGGCTCGATTTCGACGAGCCGGTTGCCGTAAAGGCTCGAGTTGGCTATATGCTCGTGCTTTCCACGAACTCGACACCGGCCGCGCGTAGCTGGTCGATCGCCGCCGCTTCGTCACCGGGGCTAACGTTGACGGCCGCGATCGCATCGCTAATAACGAATGTCTCGAATCCGGCGTGCCTGGCATCAAGCGCCGTCGCCTTGACGCAATAATCGGTTGCAAGTCCGCACACGAAGACGCGCTCGACGCCGCGTGCGCGCAAATCCTCTTCGAGCGCCGTGGCTGCGAAGCCGGAGTAGCCATCCGTTTGCGGATCGATGCCTTTCGAGATCACGACGTCGACGTATCGACGCGCGAGTCGTTCATCGAACTCGGCGCCTCGCGTCCCCGCGATACAATGGTCGGGCCACGGTCCGCCGTAGCGTCGGAAGAAGCGATGCTCGCGTGGATGCCAATCGCGCGTTGCGTAGACGGCGGGGAACTTCGGCATCATCGCGTTGATCGGCGCGATCACGCGAGCGCCATCGCCGACCGCGAGGCTCCCGCCTGGGAGAAAGTCATTTTGTATGTCAACGACGATCAGCGCGTCGTGCGCGCCGACGCTCATGACTTCAGGCGGCTTCGTCCGGCGATAGCCGGCTGGCTGGAAGAACGGCCTCGATGCAGCATCCTTTGCCGAGGATCTCCGGATGCACGGAAAAGTCCTCGGCCAAGGCGCTCGCGATGAGCAGCCCGCGTCCGCCTTCCGAGAATTCGCCCGGTTGTTGCCACAAGGAGATATCGAAGCCCGGGCCCTTATCCTGGACGACGAGCACCGGCTTGCCGTCGCTTCGCCAGGTCACCGAGGTTTTAGCCCAGTGGCCGGCATGCTTGCAAACGTTCGCAACCAGCTCGGTAAAGATCGTCTCGACGACGCCGTCGGGCGCCGTCTTACCGGTCGCCTCACGCGCAAGGTACGCAACCAGGGCAGTCCGGGCTCGCCGCCCGGCCTTGGCATCGCAGGCATCCAATTCCAGCTCGAACATGATAGGGACGCTGTACCCGCCTTCTAAGATGGGGTTAAACCTGGTATTTGTCGCGCTTGACCCTCAGGGGACGCTCCGGTATACTGCTACGGTTGCGGTCCAGGTCGCCAGCGCTTTCTTTGCGTTGGCGATTAAAAGATAATAAGGAAACGCCAGGCACCGTGGTCTTGAGAAGCGGAATTTTGTGAAAAACATCATCGGACGAAAAGTAGGCATGACGAGCGTGTTCACCGAGGACGGCCGTTCAGTTGGTGTTACCGTCATCGAAGCCGGTCCGTGCACGATCGTGCAGCGTAAGACGAAAGAGCATGACGGTTACGATGCCGTCGCGCTCGGCTTTGGGAATATTCGCAAGCGCTCGCTCACGCGCGCTCTCGAAGGACACTTCAAGAAGAACGGCGTCGAGCCGCGCCGCGTGGTGCGCGAGTTTCGCACCAATATCGACGGCGCAGAGGTCGGTCAGACCATAACCGTCGACGGCTTTGCGGCCGGCGATCGCGTCGACATCATCGGCGTGTCAAAAGGCCACGGTTTCTCCGGCGGTATCAAGCGCTGGAACTTCAGTGGTGGCGGAGCGAGCCACGGCTCGATGATCCACCGTCAGCCGGCCTCGAACGGTGACACCAACGCCGGGCACACCGTGCGCGGCAGCCATCGTCCCGGACACTTCGGTGTCGATACCACGACGACCCAAAATATCGAGATCGTCCGCGCCGACACCGAACGCAATTTGCTGCTCGTCCGTGGAGCGGTCCCCGGACCGATCAACGGCGTCGTCGTCGTAACCCAAACGGTGAAACGCTAATGGCCGCACTCACAGCCGCAAAAACGCCGAAGGCGCTCCTCGATGAGAGCCTCGCATATAAAGGTAACTCGATTTTCCGCGCCATTTTCCGCGAGCAAGCCAACATTCGGGCGGGAACGGCGTCGACCAAGAAACGCGACGAGGTCCGCGGTGGCGGACGCAAACCGTGGCGTCAAAAAGGTACCGGACGCGCGCGCCAAGGCTCGATTCGCTCGCCGCAGTGGCGTCACGGTGGTGTCGTCTTCGGACCGCAACCGCGTTCGTTCGAAACCGACCTCAACAAGAAAGAACGCCGGCTCGCACTCGCAGCCGCGCTTGCCGATCGTTTCAAGAACGCCGCGGTCTCGATACTCGATCCCGCAGCCCTGACCACGGACAAGACGGCGGACTTAGCCATTCTGCTCTTCGGTACGGCAAAAGCGGCGAAGACCGGTCCCCGTACGCTGGTCGTTTTCGAACAGCACGAGCAAAATGTCGGTGCGCGTTTGCAGCGCGCCGGTGCGAACCTGCGCAAGCTCGGCATCACGCATTCCGGATCGCTCGACGTCACCGACGTGATCGGATGCGCGCGATTGATCTTCACCCAAGCCGCGTACGAGAAGTTGAGCGCGGCGCTCGGGGGAGTCGAGTGATGCTCGCAAGAGACGTCATCATCGCGCCGCTCATCACCGAAAAATCGATGTCGGGGACGGTGTCGCAACAATATTCCTTTGAAGTGCATCCGCACGCAACCAAGACGCAGATCCGCAAAGCCGTTGAGGAGATCTTCGGCGTGACCGTTCGCAAGGTGAACACGATCGCGGTCGGCGGCAAGCACAAGTCGTTCGCGCGCCGCGGCGTGCGGACCGAAGGCCGTACAGCCAATTGGAAAAAGGCCATCATCACTATCGCGCCCGGACAAAAAATAGAGCTGGGCGGCGTCAACTACTTCGAGCAATAGAAGATGCCAGTTAAGAAATTCAAGCCGACCAGCCCCGCGCGACGCTTCAAGACCGTACTCGATTTTTCGGATCTCAGCAAGAAAGATCCGGAGCGTTCGCTGATCGAGGTTCGCAAGAAGAACTCGGGCCGCAACTTCAACGGTCACATAACCACGCGTCATCGAGGCGGCGGAACGCGCCGTCAGTACCGCATCATCGACTTCAAGCGCGCGAAGGACGCGATCCCGGCCAAAGTTGCCGCGATCGAATACGATCCGAACCGCTCGGCGCACATCGCGCTCTTGAACTACCGTGATGGCGAGAAGCGCTACATCTTAGCGCCGGCCGGAATCAAAGTCGGCGATGTCGTCGAGTCGGGTCCGAAGGCGGACATCAAGATCGGCAATGCGCTTCCGCTTGCGAACATTCCGGAAGGCACGGTCGTGCACAACGTCGAGCTGCGGCCCGGACAGGGCGGCAAGCTGGTGCGTACCGCCGGTGGCGCTGCACAGCTGATGGCAAAGGAAGGCGAGTACGCGCAGGTGCGCATGCCGTCGGGTGAAGTCCGCAAGATTGCCATGCTTTGCCGTGCGACGATCGGTCAGCTCGGCAATGTCGAGCACGAAAACGAGATCATCGGCTCCGCCGGCCGTCAGCGGCACCGTGGAAAACGTCCGCACGTGCGCGGCATCGCAATGAATCCCGTCGACCATCCACATGGTGGCGGTGAAGCGCGCTCGACGTCGGGCCGTCCGCCGACGACGCCTTGGGGCCAGATGACGATGGGCAAAAAGACGCGCCGCAACAAGCGCACCAACAAGATGATCGTTCGGAGGCGGAGCAAGTAGCGTGAGTCGTTCTCTAAAGAAGGGTCCGTACGTTGCGGACCACTTGGTTGCGAAGGTCGAGAAGCTGAATGCGGCTCGCGAGAAGCGCGTGATTCGCACTTGGTCGCGAGCTTCGACGATCATTCCAACGATGGTCGGCCATACGATCTCCGTCCACAACGGAAAGACGCACATTCCGGTGTTCGTCACCGAGAACATGGTCGGACACAAGCTGGGCGAGTTTGCGCCGACGCGTATCTTCCGCGCGCACGGTGGTGCCGGTGAGAAAACCGCGGTGAAGCCATGAGCGCTACACCCGCAACCGACCGCACCGAAGCCGTGGCGCATTTGCGCTTCGCGCGGATGGGTCCGCGCAAGCTCCGTCGCGTCGCCGATGCAATTCGAGGGAAGAGCGTCAAAGAAGCGCTCGTGCTGCTGCGTTTCTCGGGCGTATTTGCATCCGCCCCGATCGAGAAGCTGCTTCGCAGCGCCGCAGCAAACGCCGAGAACAATCACAACATGTCAGGCGACGATTTGTACGTGCGCCGGATCATGGTTGACGGTGGCCCGGGCGGCCGCTTCACCAAACGCATCGATCCGCGCGCGCAGGGCCGCGCCGCGTTCAAACGCCGCCGCATGTCGCATGTGACGATCGTCGTGGGTGAGCGTCCCGCGCAATCCGCACGCCGCAGGGGCGGCGCGGCGGTCATCAGCACTTCGCAGAAGCCGCGACGCGCGGCAGCCGCCGCCTCAGCATCGAGCGGCAGCAAGAAGAAGTCCGCGCCCAAAAAGCGCGCCGCATCCCGTAAGAAAGCCAACGCATAATGGGTCAGAAAATTCATCCCGTCGGGCTGCGCCTGGGGATTACGCGGACGTGGGACAGCCGGTGGTTCGAGAAAAAGAACTATCGCGCGTGGCTGCATGAAGATGCCGCGATTCGAAAATACTTCGGCCGGATGACGCGGGCCGCCGCGATCAGCCGCGTCGAGATCGAGCGTCGCGCCAATCAGACGCGTGTCATCGTGCACACCGCAAAGCCCGGTATCATCATCGGCAAGCGCGGCGTCGGCATCGAAGAGATTCGTAAGAATCTCGAGCGC
Source organism: Candidatus Baltobacteraceae bacterium (assembly GCA_036489885.1). Lineage (NCBI taxonomy): Bacteria > Bacillati > Vulcanimicrobiota > Vulcanimicrobiia > Vulcanimicrobiales > Vulcanimicrobiaceae > Vulcanimicrobiaceae bacterium. Next base: position 27,527 of record DASXEW010000002.1, on the reverse strand, counting down.
CTGACGAAGAAGCAAGTCCAGGTCAACGTCGGCGAGATCAAACATCCCGAACTCGACTCACGTTTGGTGGGACAAAACATCGTCGACCAGCTCGAGAAGCGCATCGCGTTTCGCAGAGCGATGAAGCAGGCGATCATGCGCACCATGAAAGCCGGCGCGCGCGGAATCAAAGTCCAGGTCTCGGGCCGCCTGGGCGGCGCGGAAATTGCGCGTACCGAGCGCAACTTTGACGGAAAGGTTCCTCTACATACGCTGCGCGCGGACATCGACTACGCGCACGTTGAGGCTTTTACGACGTTTGGACGTATCGGCGTCAAGGTTTGGATCTATAAAGGCGAGGTGCTTCCGGAACAGCCGCGCGCTGAAGCGCGTCCGGAACGAAACGACCGCGCAGAGCGCGGCGGACTGCGCCGCGACCGCGGCGGACGCGGACGGCGTGATCGCCGTCCGTCCGAACGCACGGCGGACACACCCGACGAGTTTGGTAGTGACGCGATCGATCCGGCGGCCGACGCTCCGCTCGCAGCCGAGATGGAGCGCGCTTTCGAAGTCGCGCAAGCTGATTCGTCGTCGCTCGCATCCGTTGAAGACGGTCCGCCTGCGGCCGAAGACTTCCATTCAACCGGTGCGCACGGCGGCGGTGAGACGCACACGCCCTCAGCAGAACATGGGCAGGGCGTGACGGATCAAACGTCCGTGCAACACGTCGCGAGCGAAGCCGCGACCGACGAAGCGGAACGAGGCACGAATGCTGACTCCTAAGCGCGTCAAATGGCGCAAAGTTCAGCGCGGACGCATGAGCGGAAAAGCGCAAACCGGCAACACGCTGACGTTCGGTGATTGGGGGCTCAAAGCGCTCGAGCCGTGCTGGATGACGAATCGTCAGATTGAAGCTGCACGTGTTGCGCTCACGCGTCACATCAAGCGCGGCGGAAAAGTCTGGATCAAAGTGTTTCCCGATAAACCGGTGACGAAAAAGCCGGCCGAAGTTCGCATGGGCTCGGGCAAAGGTAATCCGGAGGGCTGGGTTGCGGTCGTGCGTCCCGGCCGGATTCTGTTCGAGCTTGCCGGCGTCGATGCAGCAACGGGGCGCCGTGCACTGCAGCTGGCCGCGGCCAAGCTCCCGATTGCAACCAAAATCGTGGCGCGCACCGACGAGGCGGTGACGGTATGAAGAAGAGCGATTGGAGAGCGATGCGAGATCTGACGATCTCCGAACTTCAAACGAAGGCGCGCGAAACGAAGGAAGAGCTGTTCAATCTGCGCTTCCAGCTTCGCACCGGACATCTCTCGGATCTGAGCAAGATTCGCGAGATTCGACGTACCTACGCGCGCATTCAAACGCTGATCAACGAAAAACGAATCAATGAAGCAAAGGGAGCCCATGGAGCAGCCTAAGCGTCTAAACCGGCGACGTATCAAACAGGGACGCGTCGTTTCGGACAAGATGAGCAAGACGATCGTCGTGGTCAGCGAGACGCGGGCAGCGCACGGGATCTATGGCAAAGTCGTTCGCAAGTCGACAAAATTCAAGGCCCACGACGAGAGCAACGACGCCAAGATCGGCGACGTTGTGCGAATCCAAGAATGCCGTACGCTCTCGAAAGAAAAGCGTTGGCGCTTGATCGAGATCGTGGAGCGCGCACGGTGATTCAGCAAGAAACGCGCCTGCGTGTCGCCGACAATTCGGGCGCGCGCGAGATTCTGTGCATTCACATCTCGGGCGGAAGCCGTCACCCTTATGCATCGGTTGGGGACGTCGTCGTCGGAACCGTGAAGAGCGCCATCCCGGGTGCTGCCGTCAAGAAGGGTCAAGTAGTCAAGGCCGTGATCGTTCGTACCGCGCAGCCCTTGCGCCGCTCGGACGGATCGACGATCCGCTTCGATGAGAACGCCTGCGTCATTTTGCGCGGCGAGAAAGACAATTTGGATCCTCGCGGGACGCGCGTGTTCGGGCCCGTGTGCCGCGAGCTGCGCGACCGCGGCTTCCTCAAGATAGCCTCGCTCGCGCCGGAGGTGCTGTAATGGCAATCGGCATCGTCAAAGGCGACACTGTTGTGCTGCGTCGCGGCAAAGAAAAAGGCAAGCGCGGCGTCGTGAAGACCGTGTACCCCAAGCGTAATGCGGCACTGGTCGAGGGCATCAACGTCGTCAAGCGACACACCAAGCAAGGCGTGGGCGGATCCCGTCAGGCCGGCATCTTCGAAAAAGAGGCACCCGTTCCGATTTCGGCGCTGATGGTCATCGATCCGAAGACAAGCGCGCCGACGCGCGTTCGCCGTGCGCAGTCAGCCGAAGGGCGCGTACGCGTCAGCGCGCGCAGCGGTGAGACGCTGCTCGTACCGGGGAAGGGGCGCTAAATGGCCGCGCGACTCAGAGAACGTTACGAGAAAGAAGTTCGCAAGACGCTGGTGGAGCGCTTCGGTTACACGAATGCGATGCAGGTTCCGCGCTTGCAAAAGGTCGTCGTCAACATGTCGGTCTCGGACGCGATCGTCAATTCGAAAGCGCTCGACGCGGCTGTCGCCGATCTGCAAACGATCACGGGACAAAAAGCGATCAACACGACCGCCAAGAAGTCGATCGCGAACTTCAAGCTGCGTCAAGGCATGAAGATCGGCGCGAAGGTCACGCTCCGCGGCGAGCGGATGTATGTGTTCCTCGACAAGCTTTTCAACATCGTGCTGCCGCGTATCCGCGACTTTCGCGGTCTTTCGCGCAAGTCGTTCGACGGCCGCGGCAACTACAACATGGGTCTGCGCGAGCAGCTCGTGTTTCCGGAGATCAATTTCGACAAAGTCGACAAAGCTCGCGGCATGGATATCGTGATCGTCACGAGCGCGAGTACCGACGAAGAAGCAACGGAGTTCCTCACCGCGATGGGACTTCCGCTGCAGAAGGGACGCTGATGGCTAAGACCTCGCTTATCGAGAAATCAAAACGACCGCAGAAGTTCAAGGTTCGCGTGCACAATCGGTGCCTGGCTTGCGGCCGTTCGCGCGGCTATTATCGTAAATTCGGTCTGTGCCGGATCTGCTTCCGTGAAAATGCGCACCGCGGCTATATCCCCGGCATCACGAAAGCGAGCTGGTAGGGTTATGGCAGTCATCACCGATCCGATCGCCGATCTGCTGACACGCATCCGCAACGCGAACACCGCCAATCACGAAACGGTCGACATTCCGGCTTCGCGGATGAAGCGCGCGATTTTGGAGATCCTCAAGAGCGAAGGCTTTATCTCCGACTACGCCATGCACAGCGAAGGGCCCCAAGGCGTGCTGCGCGTGAGGCTCAAGTACGGACCGGAGCGCGAGAAAGTAATCACCGGCTTGCGTCGCATCAGCCGTCCGGGTTTGCGCGTCTATGCCGGCAAGACCGAAATTCCGCGTGTGCTCGGCGGGCTCGGTATCGTGATTATTTCGACGAGCAAAGGCATTCTCTCAGGAAAGCAGGCCAAGACCGCCGGCCTCGGCGGCGAGGTCCTGGCGTACGTGTGGTAATCAAGTCATGAGTCGAATTGGAAAACTTCCGCTTCCCGTCCCCGAGAAAGTGAACGTCGAGGTCGCCGATTCACGCGTCATCGTGCGCGGTCCGAAAGGCGAGTTGACGCAATCGCTGCTGACGGTCGTCGAGGTCAAGCTCGTAGACGGAAAAGTCATCGTCTCCCGCAAGAACGATCAGCGCATCGCGCGTGCGGCGCACGGCTTGACGCGGACTCTCGTAGCAAACATGCTCGAGGGCGTCACGAAGGGCTTTCGCAAGAGCCTCGAGATTCAAGGCGTCGGTTATCGTGTTGCCAAGGCCGGCGAGAATCTGAATTTCACGCTCGGCTATTCGCACCCGATCGCGTTCAAGGCGCCCAAGGGCATCTCGTTCGCGGTCGAGGGTACGACGAGAGTTCACGTCGACGGGATCGACAAGCAGCTCGTCGGCCAAGTTGCCGCGGAGATTCGCGAGCTTCGTCCGCCCGAGCCGTACAAAGGCAAAGGTATCCGGTACGAAGGCGAAGTCGTGCGCAAGAAGCTCGGCAAAGCCGCTAAGGGAGCGAAGAAGTAATGCCGGGTTCAAGAGCCGATTCACTGCGCAAGCGGCACGTCCGTCTGCGCCGCAAGGTGACCGGTACGGCGCAGCGTCCGCGACTACAAGTTCAGCGCACGCTGCACCATATTTACGCTGTCCTCGTCGACGATGCGAACGGTCACACGCTCGCGTCCAGCTCGACACGCGAAAAGAGCATCGCCTCCGATCTGAAATCGAAGACGAATCTCGAAGCCGCGAAGCGGATCGGGAGCGAGATCGCCGCCAAGGCGAAGGGTCAAGGAATTACGTCCGTCGTGTTCGACACCGGCGGCCGCCAGTATCACGGTCGAGTTGCTGCGTTGGCGGAAGCTGCGCGCGAAGCAGGGTTGGAGTTCTAAATGCATTCGAGAGGTAGAGAGCGCGATAGCGGCGGCTTCGAAGAAACGGTCGTTCGCGTCAATCGCGTTGCGAAAGTCGTCAAGGGCGGTAAGCGCTTCAGCTTCAGCGCGCTGGTCGTCGTCGGCGATCGCAAGGGCCGTGTCGGATTCGCAATCGGCAAAGCCGGCGAAGTTCCCGAAGCTATTCGCAAGGGTGTCGAAGGCGCAAAGAAAGCCTTGATCGCCGTTCCGATGGTCGAACGCACGATTCCGCATGCGGTCACGATGCAAGTCGGTGCCGGTCGCGTACTGCTCAAGCCGGCAGCGCCGGGAACCGGCGTTATTGCCGGTGGTGCGATGCGCGCGGTGCTCGAGCTCGCCGGGATTCACGACATCCTCACCAAGTCGCTCGGCTCTCCCAACCCGATCAACGTCGTTTACGCGACAGTCGAAGCCCTGCGTTCGCTCAAGACGGCGGAACGCGTTGCACGTTTGCGCGGTAAAGATGTCTCGGAGGTCATAGCCTAATGCCGGCCGCGAAGAAAACGTCCTCGGCGAAGAAGACTGGAGCAAAGGCTGGATCATCGAAAGCCGCAACGCCGAAACGTGCCGCCGCTGCCAAGCCTGCACGCGTCGCCGCCGACGTTAATCTCGAAGTTAGTGCCAACCTGATGACGCTTTCGAAAGTGCGTCCCAATAAAGGCTCACGGCCAGGACGCGTGCGCATCGGCCGCGGTCACGGTTCCGGAATGGTGAAAACCGGTGGTGAAGGCGGCAAAGGACAGACCGTTCGCTCAGGCGGCGGCAAGGGTCCCGCATTCGAAGGCGGACAGACGCCGTTTGCGCGCCGCTTGCCGCAGAAGCTCGGCGTCTCGCAAAAGGCGCGCGACATCGGACACTTTCGCACGCACGTCGCGGTCGTCAACTTGTGGGAGCTCGCGGATTGGGATGCTTCGCTCGAGATCAATCCGCAAACACTCGCATCGGCTGGCAAAGTGAAGCAAGTCCGCGACGGGATCAAGATTCTCGGCGGTACGCGTGAAGGCAAGACGCTGCCGAAGGGTCTCGTGTTCCGCGACGTGGAGTTTTCAGGCAGCGCGCGCGAAGCGCTGAGCGCTGCGGGCGCGCGCTTCGAGGAATAGGAGCCTCGTTGCTCGACAATCTGCGCGCGGCTTGGACGGTTCCCGATATCCGGAACAGAATCGGGTTCGTCTTCTTGGCGTTCGGGCTCTTCGTTTACGCGATCCACGTTCAGATCCCGGGGGTCAACGTCCCGCGCTGGCAACAGCTGCTCTCGCAGGGGACGTTTTACAACTTCCTAGGCTTTCTCTCGGGCGGCGCATTGCAGCGGCTCTCGATCATCGCCATGGGGATCACGCCGTACATCAACGCGTCGATCATCATGCAGCTGATGACCGTCGTGCTTCCGCAGCTCGAAGAAATGGCCAAGCGCGGTGGCGAGGAAGGCCGCAAGAAGATCAGCCGCTATACGCGCTGGTTGACGATCGTGCTTGCGATCGTTCAAGGAACGACGATGTCGATCGCGATGGGCCGTTCTGGCGTGTTCTACGATACCAGCCTGCAATTTACGCTGTTTGTGATCGTCACGCTCGTCGCGGGGACGCTGTTCCTGATGTGGCTCGGCGAGCAGATTACCGACAAAGGCATCGGTAACGGCGTCTCGCTGATCATTTTCGTCGGTATCGTTCTACGTTACCCGACGTACTTGAGTCAAACGATTCAAGTCGGCGAAAAGCAAGGCTTCAATTGGTTTGGCCTCGGCCTCTATATCGCGATCGCGGTAATTACGATCGTCTCAATCGTGTTCATGTATCAAGGCCAACGCCGAATTCCCGTTCAGCAAGCGCGCCGCGTCGTGGGTCGCAAGATGTACGCCGGCCGTTCATCCTATATTCCGCTGCGTCTGAACAACGCCGGGGTCATCTCGATCATCTTCGCGATCTCGATCTTGCTGCTGCCGCAGCAGGCGCTCTCATGGCTTGGAACGACGCAAACCGGGCCGGGTGCCGCGGTCTCGAGCTTCCTGAACACCTGGTTCAGCCCGAACTCGTTTCTTTATAATGCCGTCTATTTCGTGTTGGTCGTGATGTTCACGTTCTTCTATAGTGCGATCGTCGTCAACACGCGCGACATCGCGGACAATCTGAAGAAGAACGGGTCGTTCATTCCGGGCATCCGTCCGGGTCAGCCGACCGTCGACTACATCAACAGGATTCTCTTGCGGATCACGACCGTCTCGGCATTTTATCTGGGTCTGTTGGCAATCTTGCCCTCGACAATGCAGCGCGGTCTCGGTGTGACGACGTTTTATCTCGGCTCCACGTCGCTCTTGATCGTCGTCGGCGTTGCGCTCGACACGATGACGCAGATCGAAGCGCGTCTCGCAATGCGCGACTACCGCGGATTCATAAAGCGATGATCTGCTCAGGCGGTGATACGACGGCGTTCCCCTCGCGGGACGTTCGCGTTTTCCCCTCCGTAGCAAAACGCTCACTTGCTTCTCTCGCGCTCCCGCCTTCCGGGCTTCGCGCTTCGTTCAGACACCCGCTCGGGAAACGTCATCGCATCGCCGCCTTCTCGGACGACTTCGCGTGGACGTGATTTTCTTGGGACCTCCTGGTGCCGGCAAGGGAACGCAAGCTAAGATCCTCGAGGAACGCCAAGATTTTCGATCGATATCGACGGGTGATCTTCTTCGAAAGCATCTTACAGAGGGAACGGAGCTCGGCGCGGCTGCTCAGGCGTACATTAGTCGCGGCGACCTTGTCCCCGATAATGTCGTCATCGGGATTGTCGAGCAAGAGCTCCGTAAGGGCGGCAACCTCTTGTTCGATGGTTTCCCACGTACACAAGCGCAGGCTGATGCCTTAACGAATCTTTTAACGGGGCACGGCCGGGGTTATCCACTGCTGGTGATATTTACAAACGTCGACAACGCTGTTGTAACCGAGCGCATGCTCCAGCGCGGTCGTAATGACGACTTGCCCGAAACTATTGCGAATCGTTTGGCCGTCTATCACAAGCAGACAGCACCCCTTCTCGATTATTACGAGAAGCACTATCCGCCCGGGTTGATCAGGTATATCCCGGCAGGCTTATCCATCGAGGATGTAGCCAAACTGATCAGCGACGCAATTGCCGCACCGCCTCCGGTTAAGCAATGATTACGATTAAATCGGAACGTGAGATCGAGTTGATGCGCAAGAGCGGTAAGATAACCGCGAAAACGCTTGCGCGTCTCATTGAAGCTGCCGGACCGGGCATCTCGACGGATGAGCTTGACCGCATTGCGGAAGAATCGATTTGCTCGATGGGCGGGATACCGACGTTCAAAGGCTACAACGGGTATCCGGCCTCGATCTGCACGTCCGTGAACGACCAGGTTGTGCACGGCATCCCGGGGACCTACGTACTAAAAGACGGCGATCTGCTTTCGATCGATATCGGAACGACGCTCGAGGGTTACGTCAGCGACAGCGCCGTTACCGTGGCTATAGGAACGGTCTCGGAAGAAGCGGCGCGTCTCTTGGACGTGACGCGCGAATGCTTGATGCTCGCGATCGAACAGATGCAGATTGGTAACCGGCTCGGCGATATCGGTTCTGCCGTGCAACGGCATGCCGAGCAGAATGGCTACGGCGTCGTGCGCGAGCTCGTCGGGCACGGCATCGGCACGAAGATGCACGAGGAACCGCAAGTCCCGAACTACGGGAAATCCGGAACGGGAATCGAGCTACGGCGCGGTCTCGTTCTTGCAATTGAGCCGATGATCACCCAAGGAACCTGGCAGGTGCGTACGCTGGACGACAAATGGACCGTCGTGACCGAAGACGGAAAGCTTGCCGCGCATTTTGAGCACACGATTGCGCTAACGGAGAGTGGACCGCGCATCCTGACACTTCGCGACGTCTACGAACACAAAGACGTCGAGAAGTATCGCCCGGAGCAGGAGGTTGCCGCGTAATGGCACGCGGTCACCGGCGTGGTGGCGGCAGACCGGACCGGCGCCGGAGGAACGAAGCGCGCGAGGCGGCGACCGCGACCCCGAAGGAAGACGCGATCGAAGTCGAGGGGACGATCGTGGAGCCCATGTTTCCGGTAAGATCCGTATGAATTTCATCCGCATACTCCCCGGCGACCGCGTCCTCGTCGAACTCTCCCCGTATGACCTGACCCATGACCGCATCACCTATAGGTACAAATGAAACTCTTTAGACCCAAGCGGGATTGTCGTTTCTTGGCAATCAGCACTATAGATCTTCAGGCCCCCCTCGGGGCATCTAGCCTTTTCGTAACGATGAAGAGGCCTGGCTTTCGGGGGTGCGGAGCTTGGAGCGGAGCACCTTTATAATGAAAGTAAGACCAAGCGTTAAACGTATTTGTGAGAAGTGCAAGGTCATTCGCCGCGAAGGCAAAGTGCGCGTGATTTGCACGGCAAACCCCAAGCATAAGCAGGTGCAAGGCTAATGGCTCGTATTGAAGGCGTCGATCTGCCCCGCGACAAGCGCGTCGAAATCGGCTTGACCTATATCTATGGGATCGGATTGCCGACAGCAAAACGAATCCTCAAGGCCGCCGGGGTCAATCCCGACACGCGCGTGAAGGACCTGACCGAGGCCGACGAGCGTAAGCTGCGCGATGAAATCGAAGCGCTCGGCATCAAAGTCGAAGGCGACCTGCGTCGCGACTTGTCCGCCAATATCAAACGGCTGGCGGATATCGGAAGCTATCGCGGGCTGCGGCATCGCCGCGGACTCCCGGTTCGCGGACAACGCACGAAGACCAATGCACGCACGCGCAAAGGTCCGAAGAAGACCGTCGGCGGCCGCAAGAAGGCAGCTGCCGGAGCAGCGACCGGACCCAAGAAGTAGGGCGGCGAACCCGAGCGGATGCCTTCGAAAGGCTTCGCCGGGTACGATCACATCGATGCACGGGTTCGCGATCTCGCGAGCGCCCGCGGCTTCTACGACGTCCTCATGCCCGAGCTCGGCTTGATCGAGATCAAGTCGTTTGAGGGTGGCGCCGAATATTACGAGCCGCACCGTCAGGGCGGCTCACGCCGTTTTTTCGGCTTGCACGAAGATCCGCTGCATCTGCCCAACGAAAGCCGGATCTGCTTCAGCGCGGAAACCGCGGCCGACGTCGACCGTCTTGCCAAGATCGTCGAGCGCGCAGGCGGTGAGGGGATCGAAGGCCCCGAGATCCCGTATTCGGATGAACGCTATTACGCGGTCTTTTTCAAAGACCCGAGCGGGAATCCGCTCGAGATCGCGTATCGCCGCACTCCCGACGATGCCGTCGCAGTGCGCGAAGACATCGGCGACGTGATCGAAGCGAAGGGCGCATTCGGAGCTTGATTTCTGATGTCGTCGCATTGGTAGCGGTGCACGCTGCCGAGACGGATCGAACCGAGCGCTATCCGTGGTATGCGGTTCATGCGCTTCGCGATGCAGGCCTCATGGGGATGACGATACCGGTTGCGTACGGTGGAAGAGGCGCGTCATACCTCGAGCTCGTTACCGCGATCGAAGAGCTCGCAAAAGCGTGCGGTGCGACCGGACGCATCATGGTTGAGTCGAATGTTGGTGCAATTGGCGCGATCATGCGCTACGGGACCGAAGCCCAAAAGAAGTTGGCAGCGGAGCTCGTCCTTTCCGGGGATAAGCCGGCGATTTGCATCACGGAACCGGAAGCCGGCAGTGCAGCTTCCGAAATGACGACGCGCGCAGACCGTCGCGGTTCGGCGTACGTTATCAATGGACGCAAACATTGGATAACAGGCGGGGGAGTCTCACGCCTGCACGTGATTTTCGCGCGCGTGTTCGAAAACGGCGTCGATCAAGGCATCGGTGGATTCATAACGGTTCGTGCCGATGCAGCGGAAGGCGAAGGCGCGCCGAAGGGGATGCGTTTTGGAAAACGCGAGCCGGCGCTGGGCGTCCGCGGGATTCCGGAACGCGAGCTAATCTTCGAAGACCTCGAAGTCCATGAAGACATGCTGCTGCTCCCGCCCGAAGGAATTCGCCGCGGATTTGCACGCTTGATGCAAGCGTACAACGCACAGCGATTGGGCGCAGCCGCGGTCGCCCTCGGTATCGCGCAGGGCGCATACGAGCTTGCAATAGCATACGCGAAGGAACGCAAACAATTCGGCCGGCCGATCGCTGAATTTCAAGGCTTGCAGTGGATGTTGGCTGATGCTTCGATCGGGCTCGCTGCATCGCGTGCTCTCATCCACGAGGCCGCGCGCGATGGCGACAAAAGTGAATTTCCGGATGTAGCTCAGACGGCGCGCGCAAAAGTACTGGCGGCCGATACCGCATTTCGCGTAACGAGTGATGCACTTCAGATCTTTGGGGCTGCCGGGTACTCAAGGGACCGGCCGCTCGAACGCATGCTTCGCGATGCACGCATGTTCACGATTTCGGGCGGCACGGCGCAGGTACTTCGGACGCAGATCGCCTCACGGATATTGGGTCGGCGGCTGCCGCAGACGCGGGATGGTTACGGCGATCACAGCCTGGGATAGGAATAGGGAGTAAGGGAGTGCGGGTACACTCGCAGGGATATGGCTACTGCAACTGGACCCGCCAACCCCGGACCGCTCACGCGTTTCAAGAACTGGCTCGCGCAGATGGATGCCAAAAAAGGGCAGCTCGAAAATCCCGTCACGCGATGGACAGGACGTGAGTTCTATGCGCTTGTTGCGGGCGTCGCGATCGTCATCGTTTTATTGATGATGGTTGCGTGGCGCAGTGGTGAGAATGCGGGTTCCGCCGCGCTTCCGTATGCGGCGAACGGCAACGCAACGAATACCGGCGGAAGCACAACGACGACAACCGGTAGCGATAATTCCGGCGGCGGCGGAAGCGGCGCTACGACGAGCAATACCAGCGCGACGACAAACGCCGGCGGAAGCGACACCTCGGGCGCACAAGGCCCGACCGGTAGCGGCGCGAGCAATTCGACAAATACCGCGGCGGGCGGCTCCGGCGGAGCAGCTTCGACGACAACGACAACGACAACGACAAACGGCACGAACACGAGCGGCGCCAACACAAGCGGCGCCAACACAAGCGGCGCCAACACAACGAACAATGCGCCGACGACCAATACAACGAATGGCGCCACGACGAACAATGCGGCCGGCACAACTAGCAATGCCGGCACGGGCGCAAACGGCGCATCGACCAACGGTAGTGCTACGAACGGCAGCGCCACAAACGGTAGCGCCACAAACGGTAGCGCGACGACGGGTGGTTCGACGACGAGCGGTGCAGCGAGCGGTACGGGATCGACCGGGTCTGCTGGAACCGGTGCCAGCGCGGGTAGCGGCGGTTCGGGGCACTAAAGCTTCCAAGCGTGCGCCGACCTGTGCCCCAGGGGCCAAGAGCCCCCGTTGGACAATTCTAGCACTCGATGTCTAACCGTGGGCTGGGGCTTATCTCGATCATCAGCGGGGTGATCGCAGTCGCCGTCTTTATAATGGTGATCTCGGCGTACGCGAACTCCGGCGGAGGCGTCGTGGCCGGCGCGCCTGTCGCGCAGGCGACGCCGGGTCAGCCGGTCGATTCCGAGGGTATATACGGCGCCGGGGGAGGGAGCCAGACCTCCGCGGCACCCGCGGTGACGCCGCAGCCCGTGTCCACGGACCAATCCCAAGCACAGTCCGGTTCGCAGCCGCAGCCGGTGATCGCGCCGAGCGCTAATGCCCCCGCGAACCCGTTCACCTCGGGGATGCACTAGCGGGTGTGAATCACTTGACTAAAGTAGCCTGGTTAGGTATGCTTGGGTCATGGACAAGCGACCGGAGCAGCCAGTCCCCGAGACCATGATCGAAGCGGTCCGCCAGTTTGCGGACACCCAGGTCGCCCACGACTTCTTCGTTCAGCTCCGGTGGCCAAACGGCGTGGCCTGCCCGCGTACTGGGTGCGGATCGGCGGACGTGGCCTACATGGCGGCTTATCGCCGGTGGTACTGCAACGAGTGCAAACGGTCGTTCACGGCCAAGGTCGGGACCGTTTTTGAGGACTCGCCGATTGGCTTCGACAAGTGGCTCCCGGCCTTCTGGCTCCTTGCGAGCAACCGTAACGGAATCTCGTCCCACGAACTCGGACGGGCGCTTAAGGTCACGCAGCGGACCGCATGGTTCATGCTGCAACGCATTCGCCTTGCGATGACGCACGAATCGTTCGATACCCCGCTTTCGGGGACGGTCGAGGTTGACGAAGCCTACATCGGCCAACGCTGGGAAACCAAGTCCAACAAACAGCGCCGCGAGATGACTGCGAAGCAGCATCGGGACGCAAAGACGATGGTCCTCGGAATGGTCGAGCGCAAGGGTCGCGTTCGCGCTTGGGTCATCCCCAACGCGCAGCAAAAGACGCTGCTTCCGAAACTGCGCGACAGCATTGATAAAGACGCGACGGTCTATACCGATTCCGCGAACGCGTACGTCCATATTAACGAGTATTTCGTGCAACACTCGTCGGTCAATCACACACTGCGCGAGTACGTTCGCGGTAACGTCCATACGAACAATATCGAATGCTTCTGGGCGGTGCTCAAGCGCACGATTGGCGGAACGTATACGCACGTTAACCCGCGTCATCTTGATCGGTATCTCGCTGAGCAAGTGTTTCGGTTTGACGAGCGCGAGAATACTGACGGCCCGCGTTTTGCGAAAGCGGTCAAGGGTTCGGATCAAAAGCGGCTGACGTACAAGGCGCTGACGAGCAAGAAATAACATGGCGCGCTCCTGCGCGTTCTGTGGCAAAGACAAAGTTACGAACGAGCACGTCTTTGCAAAGTGGGTTCGCAACGAGTTTCGCTCCAAGCGTGGCGTGGCCATATTGGACTTTGAAAAGGATGAAAAACTCGCCTGGTCCCACGGCGGAAAACCGCTTGTACACAAGGTCAAATTCTTTTGCGCTAGTTGCAATAATGGCTGGATGAGTCGGCTTGAAGTGAGCGCAGGCAAGATTTTACGTCCGATGCTAAATGCCGAACATGTCGGAATTAAAATGGGATATGCTGATCAGCTTACGGTTGCGTCATGGGCGGTGAAGACCGCAATGGTATGCCAACACCTTCACCCATCCGAGAATTTCATACCAGAATCGTACTATCGTGACTTCTACAAACGAAAACAACCGTCGAGCAATGTTTACGTTCTGATCGGCGCGAGGCATAAAGCTGAGCACATTTTCGAATATAAGGAGCGGTTCATCGGTTACAGCCAAACCGTCGGCATCCAACACGTTCATTTCGCGATTGGCGCGCTCTATCTCGGAATGGAAATGTTCATCGGCCGAAGGCGGCAGTACCCGTCCGTGATGAATGACGCCGCTGCCGAGAGAGCCTTGCAGGTCTGGCCCGTCCAACCCCGCGACGTTATTTGGCCTTCCGAGTCGATCAACGAGGTCGGCGGAATCGAAGGGATGTTCGCCGCTTTCTCCAGCGCGATCTGGAGCTAGCTCGAATCGCGCTTCTTTCGCCCGCTCTTGCGCTCGGGCTTCGTCTTGGAACTGTCCCGCTCTATCACTGAGCGCGGGACATGCGCGATCTTCTCGACTAACTTCTTGAACTGTTCGAGGGGAATCAGCGGCTCCAGTGCCCTCTTCATGCTCGGCATTGTAACATGGTTCCGGGAGGGACTCGCATGGCACAGGTTCCGGAACTTGAAAAGTGGATGCACGAGCATCTACTTCGAATTGAGAAGCTTCTGTTTGTAATTGCCCAGACCCAGGTTCTTCAGCTACCGCCGATTCCGGGCGTAACACACCCAGAGCTTCACCGCACTCTTGAAGAATTGGCTGAAGCACTGACGATACATAAGTAGCCTTCTCAGCCTCGTAGTCGGTCCGTAGCTTCTCTCGCCACTCGGGCGCGAGCGCCTCGAACTGCGCCTGAGTCGGGTAGATCGGCGGCCAGCCGAAGGGATGGCCCCGCTCGGTCATGGCCGCGCCGCCCTGTCACGAGGACAGGATTCGACGCCACTTGCGTCAAGTGATTCACACCCGCACTAGCTTCCCGATTGACAGGCCTCGGGGCCGTTTGTTAGACTTCGACGTTGGCTGCCTTCGGGCGGCCGGCAGTGTCTTTGCGACCGCCCGCGGCACGTCCGGGCGCAGAGAACCGGTCCGCTTTCGCCGAGTGGATCGCGTATCAGATCGAGCGGCCTCCGTCAGGCGTGTTCGGTCGAGGCGACGACACCTCGGCTCGTTTTCGTCCGGGGCAGGATAAATACGGAGTCTCGACTTGGCAGTCAAGAAACAACAGAAGACGCGCAAGAAGCGCGAATTTAAAAACGTCGTAAACGGCGTTGCGCACATTCACGCATCCTTCAACAATACGCTGGTTACCATCACCGATAACTTAGGCAACACAATCTCGTGGGCGTCAGCCGGAAACCTTGGTTTCAAAGGCTCGAAGAAATCGACGCCGTTCGCCGCGCAGATGGCTGCAGAAGCAGTCGCGCGTAAGGCGATGGAGCACGGGATGAAGTCGTGCGAAGTGTACGTCAAAGGTCCGGGCGCAGGCCGCGAAGCCGCGATTCGTTCGCTGCAGGCCGCTGGTCTGGAGATCACGTTGATCAAAGACGTCACGCCGATTCCACACAACGGTTGCCGTCCACCGAAACGGCGACGGGTGTAGGAGCGGAAGATGGCACGATATACAGGTCCCGTCTGCCGCATTTGCCGCCGCGAAACGTCGGCGAGCAAAACCGGTGAAAAAATCAAGCTGTTCCTCAAGGGCGATCGGTGTTTGTCTAAAAAGTGCGCGGTCGAACGCCGCGGAACCGCACCGGGGCAGAAGACGCAGGGCAAAACGCGTCAGAAGATCTCCGAGTATGGCCGTCAGCTGCGTGAGAAACAGAAGATGCGCAAGTACTATGGCGTGCACGAGCGGCAGTTCGAGAACTACTTCCGCGAGGCAGCACGCGTACCCGGACAAACCGGGCGCACGTTTCTTCAGCTGCTCGAGCGGCGGCTCGACAACGTCGTCTACCGTTTGAACCTCGCATCGTCGCGCGCGCAGGCGCGTCAGCTCGTGACGCACCGCCACTTCCTCGTCAACGGCCGCCGCGTCAACGTCGCATCGTACGTGCTCCGTGCGGGTGACGTGATCACGATTGCCGAGCGTTCGAAGAACTCGACCGTTTTCCAAGCCAATGCCGAGGCCGCGCGCAACCGCCGGCATCCGGAATGGCTCGAACTGAACGAGGCGGATCTGACCGCAAAGGTCCTCTCGCTCCCCTCACGAGAGCAAATCGACACTCCCGTCGACGAGCAACTCATCGTAGAATACTACTCTCGCTAGGCGAGACTCCGCCGCTAGACGTCCGATCGTCGAACCCTGGGGGATCGGCGGATAACGCAAGCGGCAACAAAGGACACCGCACCACCCCATGACCATGACCGTTTTAGAGACCCCGCAAAGCGCGCAGATCGAGATTCGCGAGCGGCGGGACAACTACGCAAAGTTCGTTATCGAACCGCTCGAGCGTGGCTTTGGCATTACGCTCGGCAACGCGCTTCGCCGGATTCTGCTATCGTCGATCCCGGGTACGGCCGTCACGTACGTCAAGATCGACGGCGTATTGCATGAGTTCTCGACGATTCCGGGCGTCGTTGAAGACACGACCAATCTGCTTCTCAATCTCAAGGGTCTGCCGATCAAGCTGAACGCCGATACGCCGAAAGTACTCACGCTTTCCGTTTCGGGCAGCCGCGAAGTCACTGCGGGCGACATCACGCCTGACGCCGATGTCGAGATCTTGCAGCCCGAATATCACATCGCGACGCTGACCAAACGCGACGCCAAGCTCTCGATGGAAATCGGTATTGAGAAACATCGCGGCTACGTCACGGCCGATCGCCAGCGTAACGTCGAGCACATGATCGGGCTCATTCCGATGGATTCGATCTTCTCGCCGATCCGCAAAGTGAATTTCACGGTCGACGACACGCGCGTTGGTCAGTCAGTTGATTTTGATCGTCTCACGCTCGAGGTCGAGACCAACGGATCGATCACACCGGACGACGCCCTAACCGCCGCGGCTCAGACGCTCACCGATCAGATGCAGCTCTTCGTGGATTTCTCCACCGAAGAGAAACCCGTTGCGACGGCTCCGGCTTCGGAATGGGATATCCCGGTTGAGACGCTCAACCTCTCTGTTCGCTCGTTCAACTGTCTCAAGCGGGCCGGCATCTCGAAGGTGTCGGAGCTGCTCGATATGACCGAGGACGAGATCATCAAGATGCGCAACTTCGGCAAGAAGTCTCTCGACGAGATCAAAGCCGTGCTCGATGAAAGGGGTCTGTCGCTGCGTCAATCGTAGCGACGAGCAAAACCCGTAATGCCGCACCAAATTGCAAACAAACGTCTCTCGCGGACCGACGGACATCGTAAGGCTCTGCTCCGCAACCTAGCGACGTCGTTCTTTCTCCATGAAAAGATCGAGACGACAACGATCAAAGCCAAGGAAACCTCGAAGATCGTCGATCGCCTGATCACACAGGCGCGTCGAGGCGATCTGCATTCGCGTCGATTGGTTGCGGCGTACTTGCTCGATCCTCGCGTCACCAAGAAACTCTGCGATCAGATCGCACCATCGCTCAAAGATCGGCCGGGCGGCTACACGCGTATCACCAAAACGCGAGTCCGCCCCGGTGACGCCGCCGAACTCGCGATACTCGAACTCGTCAGGGAGTAATCGCATCCGGCTTCAGGCCGAAACACTCAGTCTCTACCCCGTCACGCGCGAGCTGGTCGCCGATACGATCACGCCGATCTCCGCGTACATCGCCCTGGCCCAACCGGGGCGTTCGTGTCTATTGGAGAGCGTCGAAGGAAGCGAACGCATCTCGCGCTTTTCGTTGATAGGCCTGGACTATCTCGAGGCGCGCTCGTTCGACGGCGCAGCCAATCTTCTGACTGAGATCCGAGACATGATCGGCCGCTATAAGATGAACGCCCCGGACGTACCGTTCCCGGGCGCGGCGGTGTGCGTGTTCTCGTACGATGCAGCACGTTCGCTCGAACGTATCGGTCCGAGACCTCCCGCCGATTTGCCGTTCCAGGATGCACTCGTTCTCATTCCGGGGACGTGGGTGATTTTCGACCACTTTACGCACAAGACGACGTTCGTTGGTTTGGCTACGGAAGAACGCGAACGCGCCGCAGTCGGCGCACGCCTTGACGCTTACGTTGCTCGTCTGCTTGAAGCAAAACCGTCGACGCCGGCCGGCGTGGGTGCAAAGGGCACCGTAAAGCAATCGCTCTCCAAGACGGAATTTGTGGAGCGGGTCGCGCGCGCCAAAGAATACATCTACGAAGGGGACGCGTACCAGCTGCAAGTCGGAATCCGCTTTAGTGCGGAGATTTCCGGAGGCAGCGCGTTCGATTTCTACCGGCAGATTCGGGCGCGAAATCCGTCACCGTACATGTTCTTCATCGAGACGAACGACTGGACGATCTTCGGCGCTTCGCCGGAGTTTTTGGTGCGCCTCGATGGTGATAAGGCACGGCTTCGCCCCCTGGCCGGAACGCGTTCGCGGGGTGAGGACGCGGCCGGCGATAACGCAATCGCTGTCGAGCTGCTCGCGAATGAAAAAGAACGCGCGGAACACGTCATGCTCGTCGATCTCGGCCGCAACGATTTGGGCGCGGTTTCCGCAACGGGCACGGTGCACGTCGACGAATTGATGATCATCGAGCGCTACTCGCACGTGATGCATATCGTCTCGAACGTGGTCGGCCGGCTACGACCCGATAAAGATGCGCTCGATCTCTTTGCGGCGGCCTTCCCGGCTGGGACCGTTACCGGTGCTCCCAAGATTCGCGCGATGCAGCTGATCGACGAGCTCGAACCTGTGGCGCGCGGCTTCTATGCCGGGAGCGTCGCACATATCGATTTTGATGGCGACATGGATTCCTGTATCGTTCTGCGCTGCGTCGCCGTCTCGAATGGGCGCGCATATTGGCAAGCGTCGGCCGGAATCGTTGCCGACAGCGAGCCCGAAGCCGAATACGCCGAGATTCTCCACAAAACGGCGATCGTGCGCAACGTTTTAGGATTGTAATGCGCATTCTACTGGTCGATAACTATGACTCGTTCACATATAATCTTTCGCATCTCTTCGGGAAGGCGGGCGCGAACGTCGATGTGCTGCGCAACGACGACCCCACGCTCGACGAATCGAAGATGCGCGCCTACGATGCGACCGTGTTTGGGCCGGGCCCGGGGCGGCCGGAAGATGCCGGTGTAACGTGCACGTTGATTCGCAGCGCTGCACACGATGCGCACCCTATTCTCGGGGTGTGTCTCGGCGCGCAAGCGATCGGAGTCGTTTTCGGTGGGGTCGTCGACCATGCGCCGCGGCTCATGCACGGTAAGGTTTCGGCGATTGCTCACGATGGAACGGCGATCTTCGACGGACTTCCTTCGCCATTCGGCGCCACGCGGTATCACTCGCTATGCGTCACGCCACAATCGTTCCCGCCCTCCTTGCGGACGCTCGCAACCAGCGAGGATGGCGTGATTCAAGGTGTCGCGCATCGCGAGCTGCCGATTTATGGCGTGCAGTTTCATCCCGAGTCGGTGCTGACGGAGCACGGCGAGCAACTGGCGCGGAACTTCATGCGGCTCGCATCCAAGTGAGGAATTTCAGCGAGCTGCTGCGGCAAGTCATCCGGCACGAGGATCTGAGTGCCGAGCAAATGACCGAGATCTTCGGCGCAATCATGGACGAGAAGATCACGGCGGTACAGGCGTCCGCATTCGTTGCGGCGCTCGCGACCAAAGGTGAATCCGTATCCGAGATCGTCGGCGCAGCACGCGCAATGCGCGCACGCAGCTTACAGGTGCCGCACGATCTGGACGTGGTCGACGTCTGCGGAACCGGCGGCGATGCGGCGGGCACCATCAACATCTCGACTGCAGTGGCCTTCATCTTGGCCGGCGCCGGACTTCGCGTGGCAAAACATGGGAACCGGGCAACGTCGAGCAGTTGCGGGAGCGCGGACGTCTTGGAAGCCGTCGGCGTCCACATCGGCGCTTCACCCGAAGAAGCCGCCCGGCAGCTCAAGGAGCACAACGTCGCATTTCTTTTTGCGCAACACTACCATCCGGCCATGCGGGCAATCGGCCCCATCCGCAGCGAGCTCCGAGTAAGAACGATTTTCAACATGCTTGGGCCGCTCACGAACCCCGCGCGCGCGAAGCGTCAGGTGATCGGTGTCCCGGTCGAGCACTGGGTAGCGCTCTTTGGCGAAGCGCTGCGTGAATTGGGCTCAGCAGCCGGGGCAATCGTCCACGGGACTAACGGTTTGGACGAGATTGCGGGCGATGTGCCGACGCGGGTGTATCAATTCGATAGCGCCGGAGCGCGCGAGTGGATGCTGATCCCAGGCGACTACGGCGTTTCCGCCTCGCTCGAGCAGTTACGCGGCGGCGATGCGCGCGCAAACGCCCAAGCGCTGCTGGCGATTCTCGGGGGCGAGCTCTCCCCGAGGTCTGACGTCGTCTGCCTGAACGCGGCGCTCGGATTCGTCGTTGCGGGGCGTGCCGGTTCGATTGACGAGGGTCTGGTTCTTGCCCGTAACACTATCTCTGAGGGGAATGCTCTTCGAGCGTTGGACGCGCTTCGTAGCCGTCCACAAATGGAGTTTGCATAGATGACCAACACCGATATTCTTGCCAAGCTTTACGCGTCGAAGGCTGCCGTTCTCGAACGAGAACGCAAAGCCGAACCGCTGGAGCGCGTCGAGGCGCGCGCGGAATCGCGCATGCATGCACGGCGTTCGTTTCGCGGTGCGCTCGAGCGTTCACGAGGACCTGCGATCGTCGCAGAGATCAAGCGTGCCTCGCCCTCCCGCGGTCTGATCGTTCGCGATCTCGATCCTGCTGCCGTCTCAGAGCGTTACGCAAAAGCGGGCGCCGATGCCATCAGCGTGCTCACCGAAACGGATCACTTTCTCGGCGACCTCGCATACCTCGATCAGGCTCGCGATGCGGCTGCGCTTCCGATCCTGCGCAAAGATTTCTTGAATGATCCTTATCAAGTGGCGCAATCCGCGGCATATGGTGCCGATGCAATTCTCGCAATCGTCTCCGGAATCGACGATGCGACGCTTGCGATGCTCATGCGTGAAGCGCACCGCTGGCAGATGGACGTGCTCGTCGAGATTCACGACGAGCGCGAGCTGGAGCGGTCGCTCTCGGCCGGCGCGACGCTGCTTGGCATCAACACGCGTGACCTACGGACGTTCGAAACGAATCTTGCTGTAGCGGAGGAGTTACTGCCGCACGTGCCTGCGGGCGTTCTCGCGATCAGCGAAAGCGGCATTAATTCAGCCGAAGATACGCGCCAGCTGATCGCCGCCGGAGCGCGAGGATTCTTGATCGGTGAAACGCTGATGCGTGCGGCCGATCCGGCCGAGCTCATCGGTGGAATCAAGGCGGTCCCGGCACTCCACTGACACGCATCAAGATCTGCGGCTGTGCATCCTATGACGATGCCGCGCTGGCGCTCGACGCCGGTGCCGACGCGATCGGATTCATTTTCGCCCCGAGCGATCGGCAAGTCTCAATCGACGTCGCCGCCCGCGTCGCTTCGCGTCTCCCGCCGTTCGCTGCGATCTTCGGCGTGTTCGTCGATCCGAGCGAGGCGGTTGTACGAGAAGCTCAGACGGCGATTCCGGGAATTCGGCTTCAGTTTAGTGGCGAGGAGCCGCCCGCGCTTTGTGAACGCCTCGCAAATTCGGTGTACCTAAAAGCACTGCACCTCGGGGGGCCTGAGGGAGACGCCCGGCAGTTTGCACGCGCCGGCGAATACATCCGTGGGATTCCGCTTTTTGACGCGTGGCATCCGAACAAACGCGGTGGGACCGGGGTCACACTTGCTTGGTCAGACCTCGTCCAGGCGTCAAAGCCCGCTTTCTTTGCAGTTTCAGGCGGCCTTACGGCCGAAAACGTCGGCGAATGCGTTCGGCTGTTGAGGCCGAATGCGGTTGACGTTAGGTCCGGGGTCGAAACCGGCGGCCGGAAAGATGAAACAAAGGTTCGCGCGTTCGTACGCGCGGTGAGGGAGGCAGATGCACAAGCCTGACGAGCGCGGATACTTCGGCGAATTCGGTGGACGATGGGTGCCCGAAGTTCTCGTCAAACCGCTCGCGGACGTCGAAGCCGCAATGTCGGAAGCATTTGCCGATCCGTCGTTTTGGGATGAGTTTCACGGACTACTCAGCGAGTACGTCGGGAGACCGTCACCAATAACGACTGCAAAGCGTTTCGCGCAACCGCGCTCCGCTACGATCGTCTTCAAGCGCGAAGATCTCAATCACACCGGCGCGCACAAAGTCAATAACACGATCGGGCAAGCGCTTCTGGCGAAGCGCATGGGCAAGACGCACTTGATCGCAGAAACGGGAGCCGGACAACACGGCGTTGCGGTTGCGACGATCGGCGCGAAGCTGGGCCTTCCCGTCGACGTCTACATGGGAGCCGTCGACGTCGAGCGACAAGCGCTCAATGTTTACGTGATGCGTCTCTTAGGCGCAACGGTTCATGAAGTAACGGGTGGGACTCAGACGCTCAAAGATGCAACGAACGAAGCGTTTCGCGTCTGGGCATCACAATGCGATGACACCTTCTACGTGATCGGAAGCGTCGTCGGTGCGCACCCGTATCCGTTCATGGTTCGCGAATTTCAACGCATCATCGGCGATGAAGTGCGCGTCCAATGTCAAGGCAAGTTCGGCCGCCTGCCGAGCGACATCATAGCCTGCGTCGGTGGCGGCAGTAATGCGATGGGAATCTTCACGGCATTCATTGACGACCGCAACGTGAACTTGTGGGGCGTCGAGGCCGCCGGTAAGGGACTAAATACGCCCGAGAACGCGGCTGCACTCGCGGCCGGCTCGATCGGCGTGCTGCATGGGTCGCGCTCGTATTTGCTTCAAACGAACGAGGGCCAGGTGCGGCCGACGCATTCGGTCAGCGCGGGTTTAGACTATCCGGGCGTCGGTCCCGAGCATGCGTTTTTGAAAGACAGCGGTCGCGCAAAGTACGTCGCCGTCACGGACGCAGAGGCAATTGCTGCGTTCAAAGCGTGCGCGAGCATGGAGGGAATCATTCCGGCGCTCGAATCGGCGCACGCGCTTGCGTACGCAGAGAAGCTTGCAAAGGAACGGGGCGAGGAGGCGCTGATCGTGGTCAACTTGAGCGGACGTGGTGACAAAGACGTCACGCAAATCGAAAAAGCCGAAGCTGAAGCGATGTTCACGGAAGCGGTGCCCGCGTAATGGCAACTGCACTCGACGAGGCTTTCGCAAAGGCAAAGAAGGACGACCGCTGCGCGCTGATCGGTTATGTCGTCGCAGGCGATCCCGACATGGAAACGAGCCGCGCCGTCATCGACGCGGTCGTCGAAGCCGGCGTTGACATCGTCGAGCTCGGGATTCCGTACGGAGATCCGCTTGCGGACGGTCCGACGATCGCCGCCGGCAGTCAGCGCGCGATCGCGTCCGGAGCGACTATCGACGGTGTAATGCGCCTCGTCGGACAGACAAAAGCTCCGGTCCTGCTCTTCACGTATATAAATCCGATCCTGCAATATGGCCTCGAGAAGTTCGCAATGGGCGCGAAACGTTACGGCGCGGTGGGCGTGATCATTCCCGACGTTCCGCTCGAAGAACTCGATCCGATTCGCGAAGTTATCCGCAAGAACGGCCTTATCATGCCGATGCTCGTTTCACCAACCACTCCGGACGAACGGATGCGCAAGATCGCGAGCGATAGCGAAGGGTTTACGTATCTGGTCTCGCGGCTCGGCGTCACGGGTGCGAAGGACGCGCCCGATACGAGCGCGGTGCGCGCACAGTTGGAGAAGCTGCGCAAGATGACGGGACGCCCGATCGCAGCAGGCTTCGGAATCAGTAAAGCCCCGCACATCGTCGCAGTTCGCGATTACGCGGACGGCGTGATCGTGGGCAGTGCAATCGTTGACGCGTACGCCTCCGCAAAAGGTGCACCCAATGCTGCGGCTGCTGCGACACGGCTGGTGCGTTTGTTACGTCTCGCCTGCAAGCGCGCGCCGGCGGCTGCCGCGAGCGCGACTTAGAAGCTAGCTCTTCTTCGGAACGGTCGGAAGCTTGTCGTGGCTCCACTCCATCCAGGAGCCATCGTAGACTGCCACATCCGTAAAACCGGCTTCGAGTAGCGCCAGATACGAACCGGATGCGGCGACGCCGCTTCCGCACGATACGATCGTGCGCTTGTTGGGATCGAGGCCGCGCGTTAGCTCTTGCAAGCGCTGCGCTGACGCAATCCTTCCGCCGCGTGCGTCTTCGAGCAGCGCCGAACCCGAAAGCCGGCGTGCGCCTTTGATGTCGACGTCGCGCATTGCGTACGTTCCGTCGCGCTGCGTCTCGATCAGCTGAGCCTCGCTCGGGCCGTGTGCGACGGAGAGCACCTCGTCTTTGCTGGCGCGCAATTCGGGCCGCACTTTGGGTGTAAAGGCTTGCGGTGCAAGCGTGGGTACGTCGCGCACGAGCGCTTGACCGGCCGCAAGCCAATCGCGAATCCCGCCGGCCAAGATCGATGCATCGTCATGTCCGTAGTAGCGAAGCATCCAGACCATGCGTGCCGCATAGGAAACGTTGCCTTCGTCGTACGCGATGACGCGCGTGCGGTCCCCGATGCCGGCTTTCCCGACGACTTCCGCAAAACGCTCCGGTGGTGCGACGCGTGCCGCATACGGCGTAGCGAGATCGTGCAGATCTTCGGCATAGTCGAGGAAAATCGCGCCCGGGATGTGGCCCTTGGCGTATTGGTCGCGTCCGCTTTCGAGAACTTGGCCCGGCGCACCGTGCGGCGTGCTGCGCGTATCGACGATGACGATGTCCGGATCACTAAGGTGCGCGGCAAGCCAGTCGGCTTCTACGAAAAGATTCATGTTGGTATCTTTGTCGGCGAGGAGAGATTGAAACGCCGCTCGGCTTCGTCGGCGACGTACCGTGCGATTGCGAGTGACGAGGTAGCGCCGGGTGAGGGGGCATTGCGCACGTGTACGATTCCTTCGGCGCCGTCGAACACGAAATCGTCGATGAGCGAACCGTCGGCGCTCATGGCCTGCGCGCGAACACCGGAGGGACCCGGCAAGCAATCTTGGGGCACGAGCTCAGGGATGTAGCGTTGCAGTGCTTTCACGTATGCCGTCCGATTCAAATCGCGGTACATCTCGCCGGCGCCGGTTTGCCAGAACTTCATCGCGAGCTTTAGGAAACCCGGATATGCGACGGCATCGATCAGCTCTCTGGGGTTGATATCCGAGAAGCGATAGCCTTCGCGCGCAAATGCGAGAACGGCGTTCGGACCGAGCCAGACCTCACCGTCCATGCGTGGTGTGAAGTGTACGCCGAGAAACGGAAAGGCAGGATCGGGAACCGGATAGATGTTGCCTTTGACGAGATAGCGTTTCTCGGGGCGCAGGATAAGATAGTCGCCGCGGAACGGGACGATCTTGGGATCGCGCGCGCCGCCTGTCATTCGTGCGAGTTTGTCGGAATAGAGTCCGGCGCACGTGATTGCCGCGCCGGCCTCGATCTCACCGGCCGGTGACTCGAGGACCGTCGTTCCATTGCGGCGCGACACACCGGTGACTTCGCGCGAGAGAAATAATTCGCCACCCATCGCACGGACGTCGTCGGCATACGCGTGCGCGACGACACGATAATCGACGATGCCGGTGACCGGCGAGAAGATCGCGCGCACCCCCCGTGCGTGCGGCTCGCGTTCATTGATCTGTGCCGCATCGAGCAGTTCGAGATTTTCGACGTCGTTTTGCTTGCCGCGCTCGAAGAGATCCATCAAGCGCGGGATCTCGTTTTCTTCCGTCGCGAGGATCAGTTTACCGATGCCCTTGTACGGAATTCCACGCTCGTCGCAATAACGCCACAGTAGGCGCCGCCCCTCGACGCACAGCTTTGCTTTGAGCGAGCCGGGCTTGTAGTAGATCCCGGAATGGATCACGCCGCTGTTGTGACCGCTCTGGTGACGGTGCCAGTCGGCTTCCTTCTCGACATTGGCGAGGCGCAGGCCGGGGAAGCGCCGGAGCAGTTCGCGGGACGTTGCCAGCCCGACGATCCCGCCGCCGACGACGGCTACATCGTACTTCACGAAGGCGGCGTTTCTCCGCACTGGACGCAGAGCACTTTGCCCGTGTGGGTAGAAGGAGGGCGCATATGACGACGACTGCAGTCCGGGCCGTTGGCCCCTTCGAAAACGAAGCGATCCGTGATTTCAAAGATCCGAAGGATCGAGCATCACTCGAGGCCGCGCTCGCGCGTGCAAAACAGCATCTCGGGACCCGCTATCCGCTCGTCATCGACGGCAAGAAAATCTCGACGCCGGCGACGATTCGATCGATCAATCCGGCGCATCCGGCTCAAGTAGTCGGTGAGGTGGCCTCAGCATCGCTCGACGAAGCGAGCGCAGCCGTCGAAGCAGCGTTCCGCCGCTTTGCGACGTGGAAAGATACGAGCGCACGAGAGCGCGCCGAAATCTTGTTTCGCGCTGCCGATCTCGTGCGTCAGCGTCGCGATGACTTCAATGCGTTGCTCGTACTCGAAGTCGGAAAGAGCTGGCCTGAAGCCGATGCGGACACGGCCGAAGCAATTGATTTCATGGAATTCTACGGACGCGAAGCATTGCGGTATGACAAGCCGCCGGCGCTCGTTCCGATCAGCGGTGAACAGAACGTGCTGCGCTATATTCCACTTGGCGTCGGAATCGCCATACCGCCGTGGAATTTCGCATTCGCAATTATGGCGGGAATGACGACGGCGGCAATTGTCACCGGCAACACAGTTGTGCTCAAACCGTCGAGCGACGCGGCGGTTATCGCCGCGGTGTTCGTCGATCTCTTGCACGAAGTTGGTTTGCCGCCGGGCGTCGTCAATTTCGTTCCTGGCTCGGGACGTACGATCGGCGACGCGCTGGTCGCGCATCCGAAGACGCGTTTCATCGCGTTCACCGGAAGCAAAGAAGTCGGCTTGCACATCAACGAGCTCGCCGCGAAAACGCAGCCCGGCCAAAAATGGATCAAACGCGTCATCGCGGAGATGGGCGGTAAGGACTCGATCGTCGTCGCGGCAGACGCTGATTTGGAGGAGGCCGTCGAGGGCGTCGCGGTCTCGGCTTACGGGTTCCAGGGTCAGAAGTGTTCGGCGTGCTCGCGCGCAATCGTCGAGGCCCCGGTCTACGACGAGTTCGTCGAGCGGTTACGCAAGCGGATCGGGACGATTGCCACGGGCGATCCGGCCCGGCCGGAGACGTACATGGGTCCGGTAATCAACGAGGGCGCACAGAAGTCCATCCTTGGCTACGTCGAGATCGGCAGACGAGAGGGCCGGCTGCTCGCCGGCGGCGACCCGATCGAAAACGACGGGGGCTACTATGTCCCCCCGACCATGATCGCCGACGTAGCTCCTACGGCCAAGATCGCCCAGGAAGAGATCTTCGGTCCGGTCCTCGCTGTGATCAAGGCCCGGGATTTTGACGACGCCCTCGAGATCGCGAACAACACCGAATTCGGCCTGACCGGGAGCGTTTATTCAAAAGATGAGAAGAAGCTGGAACGAGCCACAGGCGAGTTCTTCGTCGGGAACCTCTACCTTAATAGGAAGTCCACCGGCGCAATGGTCGGGGGGCACCCCTTCGGCGGGTTCAACATGAGCGGGACCGACTCGAAGGCAGGGGGCTACGACTATCTCTTGCTCTTCTTACAGGCCAAGGCAATCTCAAGGAAGGTCGGCTAGCGAGACGCCTAGCTTCCCTCCGGCGTTCTATATAAGGAAGAAGCAGAATCGGGGGCCGGGAAACGCGATTTCCCCACAGGGCATCCACAGATCGCTTCCACAGAATTCCATCGCCGACGAATTGACTTCATTGCGGCCGAGGTGTATTCTGTTCGTCGTGACTCTGACGCCACGCCTGATCGGTGCGGTCAGTGATCCGGCCCGAGGTGGGTCTGGTGTTAGGGTTTGTTCCTTGAAAACTGAACAGTGCAGTAGCGCATAAGTCTGTGGGTCTCCGACCCGCCG